>JAURHZ010000373.1 GCA_030833025.1 Armatimonadota bacterium | reverse complement strand
GCCCGGAAACAGCCCGCAGCTTTGCAACAGACAAGGGTGCCGACAAACGTCAGCGGATGGTGGAGACACTCCTTGCATCCGATGCCTTTGCACGCTTCTGGGCCCTCAAGCGCGCCGACTTGCTCCGCGTCACCGATGATCGGATGCCCCACGGACGTGCAGCCCTTCTAACCAAGTGGCTTGCGGATGGCTGGAAAATCAACCGACCCGCCGATGTAGAAGCGAAGGCGCTGATTGCAACCGATGGCGACACGCGCATTTCCCCGCCGGCGAACTACCTCGTTGCAGTGACCACTGCGGATGACCGTACGGAAATGACGGCGCAGACATTCATGGGCACACGCATCAACTGCGCTAAATGCCACAACCACCCATACGAAAAGTGGACGATGAATGACTACTATTCGATCGCAGCCGCATTTGCGCGTACGGAAACGGATGGCTTTTCGGTAACCAGCACCGCCACAGGTGAGACAAAGCATCCGACAAAAGCGCGGACGATGCCGCCCTACGGCGCGCAAAAAGGTGTTGAGCCCGCGAACCGCCGGCAGACATTTGCGACCTGGCTGGCATCCCCGTCAAACCCACTCTTTGCCCGCACAGAAGTCAACCGCATCTGGGCAGAGCTCTTTGGACGCGGAATCGTAGACCCAGTTGATGACTTCCGGGCATCGAATCCACCAAGCAATGCAGCTCTCCTCGATATGCTCTCAAAGCGTCTCGAGACAAATGGCTATGACCGTAAAGACATCATCCGGCTGATCTGTAACTCACAAACCTACCAGCGGAGTAGCGCAACGGATGCATTCAACAAAAACGATGATGCCCTGTTCTCACACGCGAAGCCGCGTCTTCTGTCGGCGGAACAGCTCCTCGATGCAATTGGCGTCGTAACGGGAGATATCAAGGCCGATCGTGACACCGACGATGTCCTGCGCCATCTGACCACAGACATCAATACGACACGAGGCAATCGTGCCGCTGGGTACGCTGCGTGGTTGGAGACCCAGAAGTCTCGCTACACTGCGGCACCGTTTGTCGCGGAACCTTGGGAGCTCTATGCGCAGCCGGCACCAACAGTCACAGATGCCATTCCTTTCAAGGACATCACAAAAACGGCCCAAACAAGCTGGCTTGAACGCGATGACATTCGGGACAACCAGGATGTTCGCTTTGGCCACATCAAGGGCGGCGTCTACTGGATCCGCCGGGTGATCAATAGCCAAAATGCGCAAAGCATTGATGTCAATATCTTCCCAGCGGACCGCACGGCTGTGTGGGTAAATGGCGTGGTCGTTCCTCGAGGGGATCGCGAAAAGCGTAGCCTGCCACTTCAGGCTGGTGTGAACTATGTTTACATCCGCTGCGACATGCCCGATCAGTTCCAGCCATTCTGGATGCGCTTTAAGGACCCCTGCGATGTCGATATGAGCATCCGGGCATCCCTTCGCCTCGGCAAAAACTCGGATGATGCGCTGCTGGCGGAATACGACACCACCGATGGCCAACTCAAAGGGCTTTTGAATAGCCGAGCCGCGTTGCTAAAGCGTGAGCGCTATGCCACCCAGCGGTCTGAGCCACGCCCGACGCAGTTCCTCGCCGCGTTTGGTCAACCAAAGCGCGAAACAGCCTGTGCCTGTGAGCGCCAGACGAACCCGACACTTTTGCAGGCACTCGAGCTCCTCAATGGAAGCGAGACCTACCAGCGCCTCGGCAATATTGCAGCCACATATTCGGCTTTGGATGATGCGGCATTTGTAGAGCGTATTTATCTGACGGCAATGAGCCGGGTACCGGTCGCAAAAGAACGGGATACCGCACTTGCCTTCCTTACAAAAGCTGGAGACAAGAACAAAGGACGCCTTGACTTTGTCTGGGCCCTGCTCTCCACCAAGGAATTTCTGTTCCAGCACTAAGAGGAAAACGCGATGAAAATAGACATCACACGAGCGCTTAAAGTTGTTGCCAGCATCACCGTGGCCATATGCGCGCTTTCCAATGCTCCGGCACGTGCGGAACAAAACTTCGTCCAGGACATCGCGCCGATTGTCGTCAAAAACTGCATCGCCTGTCATGGTGAACGAACGGCTCTCGGCGGCTACCGGATGCATACGCTCGAGGCGATGATGCGGCCAGGGGCGAGTGGGCGATCAGCCATCGCAGCCCGGGATGCAGAACACTCTCTGGTTTACAGCCGGATGGTCACAACTGAGCTGGACAAGCGGATGCCTCAGGGCGGCGAAAAGCTTCCTCCGGTTA
>JAURHZ010000372.1 GCA_030833025.1 Armatimonadota bacterium | reverse complement strand
TGGTGCTCAAAAGACACGTGGAAGGATGCAGGACAGACGGCATCCACAACACGTAAAACGCGTATCCATTCCAATGGTTACGGCATCAATGACCTCATCGGAAATGTCTGGGAGTGGTGCCAAGACTGGAATGGCCCTTACGGTGCGGATACGGTCAAAGATCCGATCGGCCCGCCGATGGGGACGCGCCGCGCGCTCCGCGGGGGCTCTTGGTACAACGAATGGCCGGATGTTTTCCGAACGTCGTACCGCTACCGGATGCTGCCCGATAAGCGAGAGGACAATATAGGCTTCCGGCTTGCAGCAGTGAAATAGCATTATCGGGGCGATTAGCGCTGCGTGAACGCAGGACATCTACAGCATCACCCGTAAACAAGTGCACAGGACAGAGGGAGCTTTATAACATGCAGACAAAGCGCTACCGCCAGACGAAATTTGCAATTGGCTACTGGGTTGAGCCGCCATTTGATAAGGATGCATTTCGCCGCTACCGTGAGGTCGCCGAATGTGGCATTAACCTCGTGTTGTCCGGTTTTGGTGGGGCAGCAAAGGAGAAATTCCTTCCCATACTGAACCGCTTTGGCCTTGATGCAATCCTGATGCAACCAGCGGGCTCGCCCGAGATCTGGCCATCGGACAAAAGGATAATCGGCTATGGCCTCGTGGATGAGCCATCTGCAGCGCGCTTCAAAGAGCTCAAAAGCCTCGCGGACAATGTGCGGGCCGCGCGCCCGGGAACCATCCCGTTTGTAAACCTCTTTCCAAATTACGCATCCCCTTCGCAGCTGGGCTCCCCCGACTACGCAACGCATGTCGCAGATTTCATCCGCATTTACCAGCCGGATGTCCTCTGCATGGACAACTACCCCATCTTCAAGCCTGACCGGGACACGCGCGCGGCTTACATCGACAACCTCGATGTCTTCCGTAAACAATCCCTTGCCGCAGGGATTCCGTTCTGGAACTTCTTCAACATCATGCCTTACGGGCCACACACTGACCCCACGGAAGCGCAGGTCCGCTGGCAGGTAAATGCAAGCCTGGTCTACGGAGCAAAGGGCTTGCTCTACTTTTGCTACTTCACGCCGGGCGGGGATGAGTTTCCAAAGGGCGGTGCCATCATCGGCCAGGATGGTCTGAAAACGCATCACTATGCACAAGCCCAGCGCATTAACAAAATTCTGAATGCTTACGGAAAGGTGCTGGTTGACTGCACATCCACGGATGTCGCACAAATCCACCCCGGTGATACGCCATCAGAAAAACTGCAGCAGAGCGGTATCCGCGATATCAAACGCGACAAGGTAGACCCACCGTATGACTACCTCATCGGGACATTTAGGCATAAAAGTGGTCGCCGCGCCGTGATGTTAATGAACAACCGCTTTGCCTACAGCGCGTGGCCGACGGTGGTTTTCGATGTCCGACCGGGGCAACGAGTCGTGGAAATCGATCCGGAGACAGGGCGTGAGATTCCGGTACGGGACGCAAGCCCGGCAATGGATGGCGTGCAGCTCCCCCTCCTGGATGGCGGTGCGCGGCTGTTCCTGATTGGGTAGGTCGTAAAGCGCGTAACTCGCCGGTGGACACCGCCTAATCATCATTTCCGTACGGAATTCGTACAACGTTTCGTGCTCGTATATACTTGATTGACTCCCATTCAGGTGATGATGACTGCCATGAGTACGTTTGACCATTTCCGCCGCGTGACACAGCTGGCCATATGGATGATTGCGGTGGCTGCGGCCATTTGCCTCCCGAATCCAGTTTCTGCACAGACCTACCGGTACCACACACAAATCGGTTCACGCGGCACGATGTGGCTGTTCAACCCGAGTGGACTCACATTTGATGCAGCGGGCAATATTTACGTGGCCGACACGGGCAACTCACGCATCCGCAAGTTTGATAAAAATGGCAACCCGCTCAAAGAGTGGGGTGTAAATGGCTCATCCGAGGGCCAGCTCAAGTACCCCGAAGGCATCGTCCTTGACTCCCAGGGCAACCTCTACGTAGCAGATACCTGGAACCACCGCGTGGTCAAATACTCCACCAATGGGGATGTTCTTCTCACATTCGGCGTGGATGGCTACGGTCAGCAGCAGATCAAGTTTGCGGAAAACATCGCTATCGATGCCGATGACAACATCTATATCAGCGACAACTGGGGCAATCGCATCCAGAAGTTTGACAAAAATGGTGTCTGGATTCAGCAAATCGGCGGCCCAGGGAGCTCGGCCGGACAGTTCAATGGTCCCTATGGCCTA
>JAURHZ010000371.1 GCA_030833025.1 Armatimonadota bacterium | reverse complement strand
TGTCCTTGGCGTCAAGCCAACCAGTAACACCATTCATGGTCTCAACAAGATCATCGAAACTGCCAGAGCAAATGGCGCATTTTATGGCTCCTTTGAGGGTATCCAACGCTTCCATCCTAAAAGCATCGCCCTCAAAAACATCCTGAGTGCGGGCACCATCGGGCGTGTACTGAGTGTTCATCAAGTTGGAAATGGCGGACTCCCGGCACCTTGGGAAGGACGGACATCCGGTGAACCAAGCTGGTGGATCAATCCTGAAATGATTCACACAGGCGCATGGATGGACCATGCCATTTATGCGATTGACCTCTTACGGTTTTCCCTGAATGCTGAAGTAGATGCCGTTGCGGGACACATCGGAAATCGCCTCCACGCCGACCTCCCACTCGAGGACTATGGCATGGCACTCCTACGTCTTACATCGCCAAGCGGACCTGTAAGTGTAGTGATGGAGGATACTTGGTCAGCGAATCCGGGCGGTGGTGCGCACTGGATGCGTATCGTCGGCACGGATGGTTGGCTACGCTCAGAGGGTGATGATTGGGTTATCTGCAAGGCGGGTGAAGAAACGGTCATCAAGACCGATGAAAGCGTTTTCTTCCGCTTGGATGACTTCGCAGCAGCGCTTAGCGGCGAAGTTGCAATGCCATTTACACCAGAAGATGCACTTGCAAATGTTGGTGCGTGCCACCAATTTTATGCGACGGCACTCCGCGACTAACCTCGCGAAGCGTCGATGGCAATAAAAAGCCTGCCCTTACGGGCAGGCTTTCGTTTTTCACGTAGCGAAACGTAGTCCCATAGAAACTACGACGCCTCGGACTAGCGCGGCGCTGGTGGCAACGGGGGAATTCGCTGCTCCTCAGCCTGTTTGTCACGGCTCGGGCTTGCAACCGCAGCATCGGATGCCTTTGCTGAAGGTAAAACCGATGGCAATGGCCGGAACTTTGAGTACAGCACCGCCACAACCGTTACTAAAATAAGACCGCCGAAGACAACCATCAAAATGGTCTCTATCGTTCTATATTTCTTCTGCTCTTCTGGCGGAAGCTCGTAGCTCATGCAAACCCTCCCATACAAATCACACTGCGTATCGCCACCAAGGCAACACCGCATCCGCCTACTTTAGTTGTGCCAGGCGCGTCTTCGCCCATGCATTATCAGGGTCATCCTTGAGCGCAAGCGCATACTGCGCACGTGCTGCAGCCTTGTTTCCCGATTCTTCCTCTAGGCGACCGATACATGCATACACGGATGCACGATCGGCTCCCTTAGTTAGCCCGGCAGCTGCTAGCGTAAAGCATCGCTTGGCACCAGCGCTATCCTTGTTCTCAGCCAGCATCGTCCCGAGAGCCAGCGCTGCAGTTCCCTCTTTTGGGTTCAGCTCAACAGCCTTTGTAAATGCTTCCTTGGCCTGTTTGTCTTCATTCAAACCCTGGTAGTGAACCGTGCCAAGCTCAGCAAGTGCGGCAGCACGTTGGGCTGATGTTAAATCGGATGCTGCCCCGGCACGGGTCAACGCCTCAACGGCACGGTCAACATCGCCATTTCCCATAGCCGCATAACCCAGATACAACCAAGCAAGGCCATCCGAGTCCTTCTGTACAACCGCTTCATCGAGTGCCTTTTGTGCCGCAGCAAAGCCACCCGTGCTGTAATACACGATTCCTAAGTCACGCTTTGAACCGCCATTTGCGGCATCCGTTTCAGCCTTGTCGACCGACAGATTCATCTTTGGAGCCGGGCGACGGTCCTTGATTTGCGGGAATGCTGCACCACTTGCAGCGACATTTACCGTCGGTGTCTGACCTGGTTTCCCAGCAACCTGTGGCGTCTGCGTACATCCCGCCATCACCAAGGCAGCCACAGCCGCAACCAGCGAAGTTTTTTGCAATTTCATCACAGCTACAAATTACCCTATCCCAACCGCGCCGCCCGTTGTAAATACGGTTGGCACTGCGTTTTCGATGCGCTTTAGGGCAGCGATGACCTGATCTTTGCTTGTTCCCTTGATGAGGCGCTCGACATCACGGTCCCAAGCCGCCAGCCCACACTGCTGACGCTGCGTTGCCTGTATCAACGCACTTGGCATCCGTGTTCCCCGCTCGCCAATCAGCCTTAGGTAGCTTCCGCGGACCCGCGCGATATCCGTATCCCGGAGCTCGGTTGCCTTCGCCAAGGTTTCTCGTAATTTGATGTGCATCGCGGCAAGCAATTCACGTTCTGTATCCGAAGTAACCATCTCGATGAAGGGCACATAGCCGCCTTCA
>JAURHZ010000370.1 GCA_030833025.1 Armatimonadota bacterium | reverse complement strand
CTTGCTGGTCATGTCACGCCAGCCCGTCCAGGAATCTGCATCGATGGCATTCGCGGCCGGCACCGCAATCGGAATCTTGTCTCCACTAAAGAGAAAACTGCTATCTGGCACGGATGCACTGGCTTTCCAGCCATGCTTGTCAATGTCCTTATCCCGCGGCGCAGGTGCGGGGATGGGCTTTTCCCGAACCAACGGCAGCCGTCCAGAACCCGTTACTTGCCACGACCCAGCAGGGAGGGCTACCTGGATATAGCCATTTGCATCGGTCACCTTGCATGTAGCCCGTGGGGTGCTGCCAGACTTTGCAGACCAGACCACATTCCGCCCAACACGGACATCGTCGAGCTGCGTGAATGCGTTCCGCGGAATACCGATCGTTGCCGTAGTGCCAGCCGGGATGTCGACACTGAGCGTATAGCGTGATTTGGTTTTCTTGATGGCCGCATGGACATTCCCGATGATCGTTGGCACGGTCACTTTAAGGTCATTCAGGAAGGCATCCTTTGGCATCACCTCAAACTGTGTCCAGCCCGGCTGCGTTGGCCGCACACCACAAATGTTTTGCGACAAGATAATTGCCGGTGGATTCCAGCCGTGATTCAGCGAGGATGCATCATCAAAGGCATCTATATTGCTCGCCCACCAGCGATCATAGTGCTCCCAAAGCGTGGTGAAGCTGCACGGAATCATCGTGCGGTAACGTGTCGCCATCCGGAGCAGGGCATCCCGCTCCTTACCCATTTTGCACATCGCCTCAAAGACCCAGCGGTCGAAGAAACAGCTTGAAAATGTCTGCTTCAAGAGCACATTGGTAAAAATCGCATCCCACTTGTCATCGGATGCCAGCCCGCAGTTCACCGCCATCGCGTTCGCGCGGTCATCCGGGATCTTGACTTGCTGCGATTGATACGCAATGCCCTTCCAATATTTGGCATCAAAAGATGACTTGATCGCCGCACGCTTGGCATCAATCTGCGGGATATCGGCATCGTGACCCGTGAGCGCTGCGATTTTGCGCAATGTCTCGAGGCAGCCGTAATAGAAGCAGGTCTCGATGACGGCGATGTCCTTGTTTTCCTTCCCCCAGTCAAACCAGGTCCGCTTGCCGAACTGGTAAGTTTCGAAGAGGAAGTTTCGTGTCGGGATGTAAATGCGGCGCATCGCATCGATGTCACCCGTGTGCATGTAGTAAAACCAAAGCCCGTATTCGCCGAGGAACTCAAGGTGTTGCCCGGGATAGAACTTTGGCTCAAGCTTGCGGGTTACCAGATCACGGGCAAGCGTGTGCGCGCGTGGATCAAAGACGTAAAAGCATTGGTTTAGCTCTGGAGTGCCATCCCCCCAAAAGCCCACTCGCTCACGGTCAGGACAGTCGTAAAAGTGGTCACGCATACAAATGTAAGCTGTACGCGCGGCCTTCTTCCAAAGCGTTGTGAAGTCAGCGTCATCGCAGGAAAAGCTGCCCGCAAAGTCGCAGTCAAATCCCGTTTCGCGGAACTGCACCGCGCGAACCGTCACGCCTGCAGGAATCTGGTACGTTGCCCCTTCGCCGCTGACCCAGTTTTTAGCCTCGATGGTTTGCTTGCCACGCCCGATTTTGACCGTTTCTGCGGGCGTCAAATAGAGAACGAGAGGATTGGTTGACTTGAATGTTAGCGATGTTTCCGCGGTGCTGTCGACCACAATCCAGTGCTGGAAATGGCAGTTGTAGGGCAGCTTACAGGTTAGGAGCCAAGGCTTAGCCTCTGCATGGGGGAGGGAATGCGATGTACGGGTGTAAGGCTTTAGGCCATAGTCGCGGATATTCACATCCGCGATTATGCCCTAACAACGACACGCGGTTCCGTAACGCCTTCAGGCATTCGTTGAATCACTGACGGGAATGATGCGCATGCGGGCAGCATTCTGGTTATCGAAGGTGGTGCCTTCGGCTGTCACGGCGACATTGCCATCAGGGAATACCTGAAGGTTCCGATGGCCGGTAACACTCAATAAAAGAATGTCTCCGTGGATGGTTTCCGTCCATTGAAAGGCCTGGCGGTCCCCGGCGCGAGACTTTTGGATAGTGACTTGAGATGCGCTCCCTTGACCGGAAACCGTTACGAAGCCGCCTGTGTCTACATGCTGGATGGCGACACGACCATTCTTGACATCGAGAATTCTAAACCGCGTGGCTGGATCGGTGATAGCTGGGATGGCGCTGATACGCTGGCCACTTACGGCGAGGACGTGGCCGGATGTTGCATTTTCAATGCGGACGGTCTGTCCTGTTGGGA
>JAURHZ010000036.1 GCA_030833025.1 Armatimonadota bacterium | reverse complement strand
TCCCCACATGGTTTGCGGTTCATCCCCGGTTACAAACTGTGCAAACTGCACTTTGCTATTTGTAATCCGGACGCTTCCCTTGGAGCCATAGACTTCGAGGGATTGGTTGAAGCCTGGGACCATCGATGTCGATGCCATTAAGGTCCCCACGGCGCCGTTTTCAAACTCAATGGTCGCAGAAACGATGTCTTCGACTTCGATACGCTCGTGAGAGAGTGTACCCATGGTCGCTGCAACAGACTTGACCGGTCCCATAATCCAGCGCAGCTGGTCGACATAGTGGACTCCCTGATTCATCAGGGCACCACCGCCATCGAGTTCCCATGTGCCACGCCATCCACCCGAATCGTAATACGCCTGTGTCCGGTACCACTTGGTGACCGATTCTCCGAAAACGAGGCGTCCAAGCTTTCCGTCATCCAGCCACGTTTTTAGATGCTGCATGCCATCACTAAAGCGATGCTGACTCACGACTTCGAGCTTTACGCCGTTGGTTGCGCACGCCTCGATCAGGGCATCGGCTGCCGGCAGAGTGACATCAATCGGCTTTTCACACAAAATGTGCTTTCCTGCATTAGCACCTTTGATTCCGCAAGCCGCATGCATCCCACTGGGTGTGCAGACGTGCAAAATATCAAATTCACCCCAAGCGAGGAGGGCATCTAGTCCGTGAAAGTGCGGAACCCCGAGCGCTTCTCCGGCTTTTTCGGCTCGCTCAAGCTTGTCATCCGCGACGGCGACCAGCTCAACCAGGTCGGGGAGGCGTGAAATTGCATCCGCGTGGGCCGTGTGAATCACACCACATCCCACAATCGCAGACCGTAGTTTTCGTTGTTCCATAGATGTTTCTGCTCTCTCCACCCGAACCTAGATCAGGCCTAGCTCTGTGCCAACTTCCTTAAAGGCGGCAAGTGCTTCGTCGAAGTCTGCCTTGGTGTGCGCGGCGGTTGGCATTGTACGAACGCGGGCCTTCCCGCGGCCGACCGTTGGGAAGACAACCGCAAGGGCCAGAACGCCCTTCTCGCGCAGTCTGCGCATCAGCTCCATGGTCTTCGCTTCATCTCCAACCATCACCGGTGTGATGGGCGTCTTCGTTACACCAAGATCAAAGCCGAGCTCACGCAAGCCGGCCTGCCAGTAGCGCGTGTTTTCCCAGAGGCGTTCCGTGAGTCCTGCATCATCACGCATGATCTCGATACCGCGGATACACGCTGCAGCTGTCGCCGGTGGGCATCCCGTGCTAAACAAAAATGGCCGTGCGCGCTGCTTGAGGAAATCAATTAGCGACTTGGATCCGGCGATGTATCCGCCCATCACGCCAACGGCTTTGCTGAGCGTTCCAAGCTGGATGTCAACCTTGTCTGTGACACCAAAGTGGTACGCGGTTCCACGGCCATTTGCGCCCATCACACCAGAACCGTGTGCATCATCGACCATGACGGCCGCATCAAACTCTTCTGCCAGCGCACAAATCTTGTCAAGAGGCGCAACATCGCCATCCATCGAGAACACGCCATCCGTGATAATCAGACGCTTGCGGCAATCCTTCGCTGCGATCAGCGCATCCCTAAGGCTGTCCATATCGCAGTGCTGGTAAATGCTTCGCTTCGCCTTCGACAATCGGCAGCCATCAATAATGGATGCATGGTTGAGGCTATCAGTGATGATTGCATCTTCGGCTTCCATGATGGTTGGAATCGTTCCGGCATTGGATGTAAATCCGCTCTGGAACACCAGGACATCTTCCACGTGCTTGAACTCGGCAATCAGCTTTTCCAGCTGGTCGTGGAGAGCGATATTGCCGATGATTGGGCGGACGGCACCGCTACCCGCGCCGATTGTAAGTGCGGCATTGGATGCTGCTTCACAGAGCCGAGGGTCACTGGCAAGGCCGAGATAGTTGTTGGATGAGAGGTTGATCAGCTCACGTCCACCGACGGTCACGCGGGACCCAGGGCGGCCATCGATGGTCAGCAGTGGCTTGTAGAGGTTTTCCGCGTGCAGCGTGTCAATCTGTGCTTTGAGATAGGTTTGTAGAGTTGTATTCATATTGTCCTTACTTGTTAGCTGTTAATTTGATGCTGGCCGAAGGGCTACCTTCAGCGCCGCATAGCCATCTATTTGAAAATGTTCAACACGTAGGGTGTGGTTTCCACCGAGGTGTACCTTGGCAGGATACGCAGTCGGTCCCTGATACTTCCAGGCTCCCAGCGGAAGCTCCTTGCCATCGAGCCAAATACGGCAGCCGTCATCGGTTGTGATATCCAACACATAGTCGCCGGCTGGAATGGAGAACTTACCATCCGCAACGGTGATGACGTGATGATTTGGGAGGCCCTTGGCAAATGCATAGCCGGCGAAGTCCAGCCTGTCTGTCTTCATCGTCAAAAGGGGTGTTGTCGCGAGCTGCTCGCGGAAATGTGCAGGGTCTGGTGCTGCATGGACATCGGATTTGTCAACAGACTTCGACCAGCTGTGGAAGCGAACATCCCAGCTGATCGGGGCAAAGAAGCGGCTAAACCCAAAGCGCACCGGTTGACCCGCCGGCGTTTGCTTGCCCTTGTAATTTGTTGTAGGCGCACCTCGGTATTCCAGCACAACCTTGGTTGTGCCAGCCTGACCTGCGGGTGTCTTAATGCTGAGCGAACCCGGAACATTCCCGCTGGTAGCAGACAGAGTCGCTCCTTGTGCGTCGACAACCCGCCATTTTCCCTTTGGTCCCAAAATTTCGTATTGGCCATCGCCGCGGTTCACCAGCCTTGGGCTTTGGAAGTCATATGGACCCCATTCATCCACGATGATAAACCGCCGACCTCGAAGAGCGTTCTTTGCCAGCATCGCGGCATCAGGCTTGTCAAGCGGCTCAACGTGGTATCTGGATGCGAGGCGGCTAGGACGGCCTGGGTGCCAAGCCAGATCCCAGCGCTCAAGATACTCCGCCAAGTTACTCTCACTCGAAACGATTGTGTTGCCGCTACCTTGCATCGTTTCTGGTGGCGCCGGAGTTGTGTTCACAACGCGGTTTGCACGGTCTTTCACACTCTCGGTAAGGCGGATGTCACTCTTTGTCTTTACATCAACAAAGGTATTACCCTCAATCGTGTAGCGCTCACTGCTCGTGGCATGTTTGCGCACGTAGGCCCAGTTCGGATCCTGCGATGGATTTGCCCAGAGCTTGACTCCGACACGGTCACGGAAAAAGCCGTTATCTGAGACGAGGTTGTCACGGCCATGCTCGATGGCAATGGCTTCGGCATTGTAGCCAAAAGTATTTCCAACGATGGCGGTGTCATATGAGTAGCCGCCCCAAATGCCATGCCAGCACTCGGCGATCAAATTATGGACAAACTGATTCCGGCTAAATGTGGCTTCAATTCCGTTTGTAGGCGCATGGGAAAAGTCATTCCCGTAAAGGAGGTTGTCATCGCAGCCACCTCGGCCCGTGTCCATGGTGTTCTGACCCGCCCAGAGGAAAAAGCCATCGCCGCCATGGGTCACCGAGTTGTAAGCAAAGACATTGTTCGATGACTGCTCATAAATCAGGATGCCCGCAGAGTCCTGACCACGATTGTAGACACCATGCGAGTAGCCACGCACACACCAGTCAATCTTGTTGTGGAGGATGCGGTTCCAGGATGCACGGTACATCCCGATACCAAGGCTTGAGAGGAAGGAGAAGTCATTGTGGTGGATGTTTCCGCGATCGCACTGCGTCATCATCAGGCCGTTCTGACCACCACGCGCTGTACAACCGTGCATCGTAAAGTCATTGGTGTCGCGCAAATAAAACGCCGCGCCGTACCGCAGCCACTCATCCTTTTCGTTCTGGTGATAGCTCATCCAGTCCGCAAGGTCTTCCTTTTCATCGGTGGAGAGGAGGTGCTGCTTCCAGTTATAACTGGCATCCACATTTTCGAGGACTAGGCCATCGGCGCCGAGTGCTGCAATCGCTACTTTGTAGCCATGAATGTGCAAGTTTCTAAGGGTGACGTTCTTGCCTTCCACGATGATGCCGGTACCGACGCGCATGTCGGGTTCAGTGTCAGGCGCGGTGCCTCGAATGGTCGAGCCTTTAAAATCGACAACGATGTCATTACCGCTGATGACCAAGGCACTTGACTTGAGCTGGGTATCGCTGTTTGGGAGAATCCATGAAGTACGCCGGATGTCCGTGGATGTTGTAATTCGCATCCCGGCTACGAGCTTCACTACTTGCTTTTGCATGTCTTTTTCCCTCAACTTGCATCCAACATAGGGCTAGATGCTAATGGCTCGTCCACCGATGATTGTGCCAACGTGTGATAACCCGCCCTGCATCCGGACAAAATCAGCCTTTGCACCAACATCAATACGTCCGATGTCAGTGCGACCAATGCGGTCTGCTGCATTAGTGGATGTCATCTTTGCAAGCGAGAGCAGGTCACACTCGGTCCACGCGGCGATATTATTCGCAGCCGTCGACATCCCAAGAATACTTCCCGCAAGTGTTCCATCGAGAAGCAAGGCTTTACCAGCTGCTACTTTGACTGGATGCCCGCCGAGGACGTAATCGCCATCTCCCTGTCCCATGCCAGCCATCGCATCGGTGATAGCCATGATGTGCCCCGAACCAGCCGCCGCCACCGCCATTTTGATGACATCCGGGTGGACATGGTGGCCATCCGCGATCAGCTCGGCCATCGCATTGGGATGCGTTAGAAAGGTTGGAATTGGGCCAGGCTTCCGGTGGTGGATGGGGTCCATTGCGTTGAACAGGTGGGTGGCATCGAGGGGGCCATCATTCAGAAGCGCCGCAAGCTGGTCACCAGAAATAGTGGTGTGTCCGACGGTTACGGTAACGTTGTTTTTCCAGCACCATTCGATTATGGGGCGTGCTTCTGCGTATTCTGCAGCGATGGTGACGCGTCGGATATTCCCTCTGGAATGCTCGATATGCCGTAGCCACTCATCGTAACTCGGAACACGGACATGCTCTTTCGGCTGTGCTCCGGGGCGGAGAGGGTGGATGAACGGGCCTTCGAGGTGAACCCCGCCGATGCGGGCTCCGTCTGGGCAGAAGGCATCTTGAGCATCGATAGCATCCGCGACGTTTACGAGTGCACGTGCGATTTCACTCTCACCGTGGGTGATCGTGGTCGCGAGAAGGGTTGTCGTGCCACATTTTGCATGTGCCCGGCAGATTGCACGGAGCGCATCGGGTGTAGCATCCATCGTGTCAGCACCACCACCACCGTGGATATGCACATCGATGAAGCCCGGAAGCAACACATCGGGATCGATTAGAACCGAAGCAGATATTGGATCACCACTAATGTGGGTGATGATGCCATCCGAGATACGAATGGCCACACGCTCGAGGATGCCTCGTGGGGTTACCGCAAATGCGGCATCCAGTGTTGTCATCGCTGAGGTGGAACGGCCAACGGTTGTTGCGGAGCAGGTGCTACCGGAGTTTCTAGCTGCTTGATGCGTTGCTCAAGGGCTTCGATTCGCTTTAGGAGGTCATCGGTTGCCGGGGCCGCAGGCGTCGCTTGGGTTCCAGCTGTGCCCTTGGACAGCGATGCATCGATCATCTGCTGTACCTTTTGCACATTAACCATCGGCTTGATGCCACCACTTTTACGAGCAGCTTCAACGGGGTTGTTTTTGTAGAGCCAGAAACTGACAGCCGAGAAGAGCATCAGTGGTACGAGGGAAACAAGAAACTTCTGGAAGAGCTTGCCATCTGAATTGCCGTTTGCATCGGGCTCAAATGCCTTTACCAGCACGATACTGACCAGGTAAAGCCCCGACATCGGGATTGCCATTAGGAGCATCGTTGCCGGGTCGTTCGTTGGCGTAAAGATTGCCGCGAGTGCCGCAATAACGACCACAGCATGTCGCCAGTAGGTGACCATCATTTTCGAGTTGATGATTTTGACACTGCTTAGGAAAAGCAGAAGCACCGGAAGTTGGAAGGCGAGTGCAAAGGCGACGAGAATCTTTACAGTCAGTAGGAGGTAGTCTTTTGCATCCTGAAGAACGGTTGCATCAGGGACATCGGAGACGTAAAGAGCCATCCAGCCATACGCGGATGGAAGTGCTGAATAACCAGTTCCTGCGCCTGCGAGCAGGAGGAAACCTGCAAACGGCGCTAGGAAGCGCAGAGGCTTTCGCTCATCGGGTGTCAGTGCAGGGCGGACAAAACCCCAAATCTCATAAATGATGAATGGGAGTGCTACGGCGATGCCTGCAAAGAGACAGGTTTCGAGCCGCAGGAGAAACGCATCTTGAATGCCGCGGAAGACAGGTTTAGCATCGGGAAGCTTTGCAAGAACAACGTGTGCAGGTGCAAAGAGGACGTTATAGATCACCGGGAACAGGTTGTAGGTTGCAATCATCCCGAGGAGGACATAGCCAAGCATCCGGAAAATGCGGTTGCGCAGCTCGGCAAGGTGCTCGACGAGCTCCATTTGCCCATCTTCGGCGTGTTCGTTCCGTTTTGAAAAGAGACCCATATCCCTCTATCTTATCGTTGCATCACTCCATTTGTTCCCTTGGTTTGGCAAAAACGGTATGAGTGGCAGTGCGTTACATTGCTGTTATGGTTTCTGTAAGGCAAAAAGAAAGCGCCTCCTGCGGAGCAGGAGGCGCATCGTTCCCGTAAGCGTAGCGCTTACTTCTTAGCTGTCTTTGCTGGTGTAGCAGCAGGCTTATCCAATGTAACAACGGTGAAGGACTTGAACTTGGCAGGAACCTTGGCTTCTTCCTGCTTCTCGCCCTGCATCCCGAATGCATTTCCAAAGCCGCCGAGGCCAGCACCGAATCCAGAGCCGCCCATCGATGGCATATCTTCATCGCCACCCATCATGCCGCCGCCCATTCGACCGCCGCCCATGCCACCCATCATGCCGCCGCCCATACCGCCCATCATTCCGCCCATGCCACCCATCATTCCAGCTCCACCGGAGACACCCGCACCTGGAACCATGCTCGCAATAACGGATGCTGGTGCATCACCTTCGACATCCATCGTTGTCTCGGTGCGTACAACCTTGCCAGCCTTGAAGCCGAACCAGATCATGCGGGTCATTTTGACCTTCGCACCTTCCATTTTGGCTGCTCCGCCGTAGATTGGCATCGTCACACGACCCTCAAAGGTCTGCTTGATGCGTGCCGTTTGGTAGCCATCTTGCCACTCGAGAGACTCAAGGACATTGTTCGCAACGACGGTTGGAGGCGCATCAAGGGTTGCCCACTCGAGCAGAACTGGGGTACGGGACTGCCATGGCTGACCAACGCGTACCTTCTGTCCGCCGAGGTCGATCTCCGGAAGCGCTACATACGCACCCGGACGATCTGCGGATGCAACTCCGTATTCCAGAGTCTTACCACTTGTTGAGAGCGTACGGTAACGGGACTTGAAGCTGAAGACATCCTCGAGGCGGGCGCTAGCGCCATTGCCTGCGGTGATAGTGCCTTCGGTTACGAGGTCACGTGTAAAGTAGGCCGATTGCGTGATGCGATCTTCAGTTGAGCGCTCATACTTCGCAGTAACAGTTTGTACTGGGAGTGTGAATGGACCGGATGCTTGGAAGTTGCCATTGTCACGGCCGAAAGCTGCGCCACCAGCGCCGCCCATCATGCCGCCTCCCATCATTCCACCACCCATCATGCCGCCGCCCATCATGCCGGCGCCACCCATCATGCCAGCACCACCGCGAGGACCACTGGAGCCCATGCCACCACGTGGGCCGCCACCGCCGCCCATCATGCCAGCTCCACCGCGAGGACCACTGGAACCCATACCACCACGTGGGCCGCTGGAGCTCATTCCAGGTCCGCCCTTGCCCATGTCATCGCCGCCCATCATTCCGCCGCCCGCAAAGCCGCCGCCGCCGGACATTCCACGACCCTGGGATGCAAAACCATTTGAACCCGCAGCAAACCCTGCACCGGCTGGTGCTGGCTTGTTCTCACCAAGGTACTCAACCTCGGTTTTCTGGGAGTAATGCGTTTCATCACCGACCTGGAAGCGATAGGTCAACAGGATTCCATCCGCAGGTACACGCAGGCCACCCTTGTTATCAACTTCAAGAGTCAGAGACTGACGACCGATACGCTTGTTGTTGCCATCGAAAGCGATAATCTCAATGGCGTGTGGTCCATCCTCGACACCTTCGAGCAACGATGGGTTCTTCGGATCAGGTGTGAGTGCTTTGGTATTCCAGAGAATCGAAACACTGTTTTCGTCATAGGCGAGTACATCGGTGGTGATGGACTTTGCCTTGCCGTTCTTCTCAAAGACAGGGGATGGCACACCAAGACCTGCACGGAATTTGCCGTCTACGGAAAGAGCCAGATACTTGACATTCGTCAAGGATGTGCGCGGAATCTGAATCCGCACTGT
Source organism: Armatimonadota bacterium (assembly GCA_030833025.1). Lineage (GTDB taxonomy): Bacteria > Armatimonadota > Armatimonadia > Armatimonadales > Armatimonadaceae > CAIRTT01. The sequence continues at coordinate 5,122 of JAURHZ010000036.1, read as the reverse complement.
CTCACGTACACGGGCACCATCCTGCGGACGGGCTACCTTGAATGGCACCTGCGCCGATGCCGCCATAGGCACCGTGATTGCCAAACCCAAGACTGTCGCACCCAAAATCGTCTTGACCATCGCTTCGCTTCCTCTTTAGAACCAAGTCCGTAGAGCGTTCACACATTAGTGCAGACGCCCTGCAGATATTGTAGACATCAAAGGGCCGCTTCATCAGCCCCATATCCAACATTCCTTTAGAGCGAGGGAACCCCGTAATCCTTCAATAAGAAGGCACAGAGACACTCTTCGTTCCGCATTCTACACGCTACCCGCGCAATTTCACCGTAGGTTTCTTACTTTCCTGTATGGCAAATGCACACCTTTCCGACAGCGGACACTCACCACACTGCGGTTTACGCGCATCACAGACACGCCGCCCAAGCCGAATTAACTGCACGTGATACGGATAGACATCCTCGTCGCGGAGGTGGCTCTGAAGCAATCCATGCGCTTTTGCCTCATCCACGGTAGGTCCAATCAAGCCAACCCGTTGGCTAACACGGTGCACGTGCGTATCGACAGGCAATACCGGCCGTCCCATACAAAACATCAGCACACACGCCGCCGTCTTTGGCCCAACCCCCTTAAATGACTGTAGATAAGCCTGTACATCGGGGGTAGACATCCCCTCCAAAAAGCTGAGATCACACCCGCCACTGGTCTCTGTTGCAGACCGTAGGACTTCCTGTATCCGTTTGGCCTTCTGCGCCGCAAGGCCACCTCGGCGAATCGCATCGATCACCGACTCAACCGGCGCATCTCGAACAGCATCCCAGCCACCCGGAAACGCCCGGCGCAAGTCGTCAAACGCACGCTCACTATTCACATCGTTTGTATGCTGACTCAAAATCGTCTGAATCAGTCCATCAAGCGGATCACCATGTGAACTCCAGCTCACAGGACCAAATGCAGCATCCAGCTGGGAAACCACCCAAGCAGTTGTAGGTTTCGGTCGTCGGGGCATCGCACATATAAGCATTAATATCCATCCGGAAGCAACCCCCCGTCCTGATACCATGCCAGCATGGCTGGTGGTCAAGCTGCAGGTCGGGCATCCGTGCTCGTGATGGCATTCGTTCTCCTCTCCCGCGTTCTCGGCGTTGTCCGTGACATGGTCATCTCGCACCGCTTTGGGCAAGACCTCATCACCGATGTCTACACCGCAGCATTCCGTATCCCCGACATCCTCCAATACCTTGTCGCAGGTGGAGCCCTCGCAACCGTCTTTGTTCCGGTCTTTACGCAGTACTGGACACAAGAAAAGCGCGAAGATGCCTGGACCGTTCTACAAACTGTCCTCACCGCCGTTTCCATCATCGCGATTATCTTCATCATTGGACTCGAGATCTTTGCGCGCCCGCTTGCCCAGCTGATGAACCCTCACCTTGGCGAGTTGCGTATCGGTGAGGTCCTTCCCGCAGCCGATCTCGCTGCGCGTCAGGCATGGGCATGGGATGAAGTCGCGCCTGTCACGTATCCTGCTTCCCGCGCAGTGGTGTTTCTTTGTCGGTGGTCTCATGATGGGCTCGCTCAACGCTCGCCAGAAGTTCCTCGTCCCCGCCATCGGACCAGTGACCTATAACTTAGGACAAATCCTCGCTGGATGGTTCTTCGGCGGAACCGACCTTGGCATCAGCGCGATGACCTGGGGAGCCCTTATCGGTGCTGTGGCTGGTAACTTTATTCTTCCTGCCGCCGACATTTTGCGCAGCGGCGGATCCCTCATCCCAAAACTACAGCTCAGCCACCCAGGCGTCCGCAAAGTCGGCGCACTCCTGCTCCCGGCACTCCTCGGACTCTCCCTCAGTCAGCTTGGCTTCTGGATCACCGGTAGCTTTGTTTCCGGCTCCGGCTACTTGACCGCACTCAAAAATGCCTACAACCTAACCCAAGCACCTATCGGTATCTTTGCCCAAGCGACCGCAATCGTGCTGCTGCCAACGTTGTCCGCGATGCTGGCGAAAGGCGACATGGCCGGCTTCGTCATCGAGCTCAACACCGGCATCCGGCGTATCCTCTTCTTCACCATCCCAAGCTCTGTCCTGATGGCCGTCCTGGCAGAACCCATCATTTCCGCACTCTATCTCGGTGCAAAATATGGTCCGGTTCAAGTCCACGATGCCGCCGTCGCACTGCGCTGGTACAGCATCGGCACCTTTGCTTGGTCGCTGCAATCCGTACTCGCACGCGGCTTTTATGCATCCCAGGACACCAAGACACCAACGATCATCACCTCTATCATGGTCGCGGTTTTCATAGGGCTATGCTTTGTCATACCGCCCCTCGGCCTTGGCTACGCAGGCCTCGCCCTCGCACTGTCCATCGCTGGGACACTCAACATGTTTGTCTTCCTCGTTACATTGCGCCAGCGCCACCCAACCCTCGGCGTCCGACCCATCCTTGCCGCTTCCCTGCGCATCGCCCTCGCTTCCAGTGTGAGTGGTGGCATTGCCTGGCTAATCGCCAGCCGCATCGATGTCACCGCATCGAGAATGGTTGCCATCGGCAGCGTCATCGGCATTGGCGCCGTGAGTATCGTCGTGTATTACATCGCCTGCGTCATCTTCCGCGTGGATCTAAAGCCGGTTCAGGGGATGCTCAAGCTGCGCAACCGTAAGGCTCCAACCGCATGATTACCCCTCGCAATCCTCATTTGACTGGCGTTTCGACATGGGCCCTCCACCCGCTGATTGGCCATGTTGAACCCGGACGCCCTGGCACACCGGATGCCCTGATCTTCCAGCCATCCCCACGAATAATGAGCCTTGAAGATGCCATCACCGTAGCGGCGGAACATGGCTACACAATGCTCGAGCTCTGCCATTTTCACATTTATAACCCAACGGATGACCGCCTCGAACAGCTCCGTCAGCACCTTGAAAAGACCGGTGTTCGCTTGTGGAGCCTGCTCATCGATGATGGTGACATCACCCACGAGACCGACAATGCCACACATGTTGCGTGGGTAACAATGTGGATCGATCGGGCAAGCCGTCTCGGGGCCGATACCGTGCGCGTGATCGGCGGGCATGCCGCTCCAGACACCGCCAGTCGCGCTCGCTGCCGTGCAGCCTTCAAAACACTGTCCATGGAAGCATTCGTTCGTGGCGTTCGCGTGCGGACCGAAAACTGGTTCCCGCTCCTGTGTAACCCCACAGAATTGAACGACTGTATGCGAGCCCTGCAAGGAGCCATCGGACTGACATTTGACTTTGGCAACTGGGGTGGGGATGACAAATATGCAAACCTTGCCGCGATTGCTCATCATGCCGAAGGCTGCCACGCGAAGTGCTCCTACGACGGACCAAACCCCGATGAAGCAGACTTCGAGGCGTGTATTCGTCTCCTGAAAGATGTCGGCTATCAAGGGCCGTTTACGCTTGTGCATGCACCCGGTGAGTCTGTATGGGATGCATTGGCTTACCAGCGCGCAGTCATCGAGCGCGTATACAGTGAAACAGCAGACTAAACGATAAAGTCCCACGCTAGGGGACAGTGGTCGCTTGCTTTTGCATCCGGTGCGACCCCCGGAAATCGTGGACCTTCGTACCACTCGGTGCGGAGGGGTAGCCCGCTGCGTTCAATAACCGGAATCGAATCCGGGTTGGCATCGGCTATCGCGCGGCTTGGTAGGATGTAATCGAGCTGGTGCACTTCGTCATCCGGTGCATAGTGATGTGTCCAGCGTTCATCCGCCGGAAGCCGGTCAACGACATTTTCTAGCCATGGGAGCTCCAAGAGAGGGGCAAGGCCAGCGCTTGGCATGTAGTCATTGAGGTCTCCCACAACAATCCAGCGTCCATCCGATGGGTCATCCCCAAAGCGCTCCCGAACAATCTCAGCCACCCGCAAGCTTTGTAAACGCCGGCGATGCATGGTTTTTTCACGGTTACCGGCGATGCTCTTGAAGTGGTTGACATAGACCGTCAGCGTGCTTCCGTTTGGCAAGAGGACATCGACTTCCAGGCAATCACGTCCAAAAACAGGTTCTCCGGGACGATCGGTTCGCTCATCCCACTGGTGAGACCGGATGTATAAAAATGGCAGCCGGCTGAGAATACCGACATCGATTCCCCGCGTGTCGTTGCCATCGATGCACATCGCGTACGGATAGCCCAAATCACTGAGTTGATTACGATTGAAGCGCTTCAGGGTATCGAGGCCCTCGATTTCCTGGAGGGCGACAATGTCGGCATCCACGACGGCCAGCGCCTGTGACACCAGGTTTGCGTGTGGATCGGCGTGGCGTGTGGCGAACATGTCTTCCGATGCCCAGCCGTCGCGTATGAGACGCCGATGGTCATCATCCGTCAGTGAGCGATTAAACCGAAAGCGAGTGAATAGGTTTTCGACATTAAAGGTGCAAATACGCAGGCGTGTCACGTTTTCGTTACTCGGTGACAACTGGGATGGTAATCACAGTTCGAGTGCGGTTCTGCCCCCAGACGGTGAGTTTTATGTCGATGCGTGTACCTGGCCGGATGCCATCCGATAGGCGAATGGTGAACGGGTTCGTGAAGGGCGCTCGCCTGATCTCGCTGATGCACTGGAGGCGTGGGTCATCGGATGTGATGACTGCCCACTCGGCGCTGCCGCTAATTGTGGGCGGTATCCAGCCGAATGTCGTGCCTGCTTTTGGCCTTGCGGTTGTTGTCGCGGTTCCGTTTACACGGGCATCCCCGCGGCGGGTGAGCGGATAGGTGTGAACCGAATCCAGCCACTCCAGCCAAGCTCCGCGGACATGGGTTGTGTATTCCTTGTCGGCCGCTTCTGCACTTGGGTAACGGCCACTCAAGCCGGTTTTCTTGGCGGGATTGCTGATTTCGAAGTTGAAGCCATGGATGCCAAAGAGGTAGTAGGCATGGTGGTAGGTCAGACCTGAGTTTCCGCTACGTTCATCGGCTGGTGGTTCCTGACCGAACAGCGGCTTGGTGACTTTGTAGGGTTCGCCTTGCTGTGCACGTTGCATTTGGATGGCGGTTTTGTGCATCCGCTGACCATCTGCGATGGTGGCATATGGCGGGAAGAGGATTTCCCTGAGGGGATTGTGGATGTCCAAAAAGGCAACCAGGTTTGGGCG
>JAURHZ010000369.1 GCA_030833025.1 Armatimonadota bacterium | reverse complement strand
ATCCGACCTTGCATCCAGACAACACTCACTTCTACCCCGCCGCGCGCCCGCAAGCCCGTCACGGTTCCGTTTAGCCATGCATCCGGTGTCGCAGGGAGAATCCGCAAAATCGGCATCCCGGTGCTCGTGACTTCATGGCTTTGCAGCAGCATTTCGGCGATACCCGCGCTGACACCAAAGTTGCCATCGATTTGGAATGGCGGATGCGCACAGAACAGATTCGGGTAGACTCCGCCGCCATTTGTCATGTTGTAGTTGGTGTCAAAGACAGGTTTTAGGAAGCGCTGTAGGAGCTTGAGGGACCGGTTGCCATCTGCAAGGCGTGCCCAGAATGCCACCTTCCAGGCGAGGGACCAGCCCGTTCCTTCATCCCCGCGGCGGTCTAGGGATGTCCGGGCAGCCTTGGCGAGCTCCGGCGTCCCCGCCGGCGTCAGCTGATCGCCGGGGAAGAGGCCATACAGATGCGAAACATGCCGATGGCCTGGTTCGACTTCATCGTAGTCATCCTGCCACTCCTGGAGCTGACCAAACTTGCCCACTTTATGCGGTGGGAGCTTGGCGAGTTTATCGGTCAGAGTAGCCTGGAGGTCGGTATCCACGCCGAGGACCTTAGCGGCACTGATGGTGTTGGTGAAGAGTTCACGGACAATTTGGATGTCCATGACGGGGCCGGCGCATGTGTGTGCAACCTTGCCATCTTTTGTGCGGAAGGCATTCTCAGGCGAGTTGGATGGTGCCGTTACAAGGAAGCCATCCGGGTTTTCTGCGAGGAAGTCCACGTAGAACTCAGCCGCTCCGCGCATGGTTGGGTAATACTTTGCGAGCTCCTTTTTGTCCCGTCCGAAGAGGAAGCGCTGCCAGATGTGCTGACACATCCAAGCGCCACCATTGTTGGTCGAGCCCCAAACGGCGCTCTCTCCCGGTGCGGTAAAGCCCCAGATATTCGAGATGACGTGTGCCACCCAACCGCGCGCATTGTAGTACGCCTTTGCGGTTGCCTGGCCCGGCTTGACCAGAGACTGCACGTAATCTAGCAGTGGAACATGACACGGCGCGAGGTTGGTCGATTCCGCCAGCCAGTAGTTCATCTGGACATTGATGTCGAGGTGGTAGTCGCCATTCCACGGCGTCGCGTATTCCTGTGCCCAGATTCCCTGGAGGTTTGCCGGGAGCCCGCCGGGCCGGCTGGAGCTGACGAGGAGGTGGCGCCCAAACTGGAAGAGGAGCGCCGAGAGGGCTGGATCAAGCTTTGTCTGGGCCGCTGCGATACGGTCAGGAAGCGCAAGGTCAGTACGTCCAGATCCGAGGTCAAGCTTGACGCGGCCCATCAGGGATGCGTAATCCGCCGTGTGATTTGCCTTTAGTTTGGTGTAACTTGCATTGCTCACATTGTCCAAAATGGCTTCTAGGTCATCAACCGCTTTCTTTTGAAAGTCTGTGCCCGCAGCAAGAATGAAAAGCGTTTGTCCCCCATCGCGAATCGTACGAAGCTGTGCAGCAAATCGCATCCCACCGCCGCCCTGACCGTTAGGCAGCTGGCCATCGAGACGCTTATCACCATTTGGAAGCACTGTAACTTTGGCATTCTTGTCACGCTTGATCGTCGCGGTTGCATTCAGTCCAGAAACCCGAGTAACCATTACTTTGTCTACAAAGCTCACAAAATGTTCACGCGTGAACACGGTTCCACTTTGCGTAAATGTGACATTTACACTGCCATCTTCAAGGTTGAGGGTGCGGCGGTAGCCGGTCAATGGAGCCGTGGCATCTCCATGTCCGTTTATGACTAGATCTGCGAGAATCTGGTAGCAGCCATAGGGGATTTCAGCGCCATTCGCCTCCCCACTGCCCTGTCCGCGACAGGTAAATGTCTGATTGACAAGGCGCTCGGCCTCCGCGTTTTTGCCAGCAAATAGCAGGCGGCGGATTTCCGGGAGGGCTTTGTGGGCATCCGCACGGTCATTTTGAAATGGCGAACCAGACCACAGGGAGAGCTCATTAATGACGATGCGCTCGGTTCCAGGGAGGCCAAAGACCATCGCACCGACGCGGCCATTGCCAATGGGCGAGCTTTGCAGAAAGGATGCGGCGGGTTGGGCGAACCAGTGTCCTCTCGCAATATCGTTGACTTTGGGTTTTGTAGGTGGTTGCTGCATGTCGTACTCCAAAAAGCGCTGCACTGGGCTTCGTGGCGTATTATCCCACTGTATTCAAGGTAACCGAAAGGCTGGTGAAGACGGATGTTGACAGTTGATGAGACAAATAATGCTGCGTTATGTGATGCATTAGTGGCAATCGATGACCGATTTGCAGCCGTACTCGCGACC
>JAURHZ010000368.1 GCA_030833025.1 Armatimonadota bacterium | reverse complement strand
AGCAGCCACCGCGTGCACAGCGCAGCTTGGCCGTAGCGGATGTGAAGACATTCGGATCGATCTGAGCATCCGGGCCGTACGCCACAAACAAGTCCGAACACCACTGGTAGACATTCCCGGAGATATCCGAAAGTCCATAGGCATTGCGAAACACATTGTTCGACCGATTCACCGGTGCTGTCTTCATTGCATCCGCAAAGCTCTTATCAGAACACCAAACCTTGCCTAAATTAAAGGTATCGCCCCATGGAAACTCGGTCCGGGGCTTGCCACCTAGGGATGCGTACTCAAACTGCGCCTCAGTCGGAAGCATTAATTTGAAACCGGCGAGCTCGCTTGCCCACGCACAGAAACCGCCTTTGCCATCCACTCCCATGATGTCATTCCAGGAGACGTAGATAATCGGATGGTCATCGATGAAACCCCAACTCGGCTCCTTTGGCAGCGGTGTACCTGTTGCTTTGCAATACTCTTTCCAAATGGCAACGGTGACGGGCGTCGCCGCCATCCGGAATGCCGAAAGCGTCACGGTATGAGCCGGCTTCTCGCTTGCAAAGGCATCCGAACCCATTTGAAACGTGCCCGCAGGAATTTTCCGCAACGCCTTGATGTATGCCTGTAGTGCCGGATAGTCTTTCAAATCTCGCGATGCTGGCTTCCCGTCCGTTACCTGACCACCACACGATTCCTTAGCAAATGTGGTTCCTGCAAAGGTTAGGCTGAGCAATCCAGTAAGAAAAGAGCAACGGTTCATAGGTGGATTATAAGTCGATTGGTGACAAGCATAACCGTGGAAGTGCTGACATTGGGCTGTATTCATTTGTTACACTGATGTCATGCCTGAGCACAATCCTCTCTTCGATGTCGCGACGACCGCCGATGGCCCCGCGGGCGCCCTCCCCCTCACCGAGGACATGCTTTTGCACCGGCCGAGCGGGGATCTGTTTGGCCTCACGCAAAATGTCGGGATGGGCTGGGAGCCGAGCGCCGTCACACAGGATGAATACCTCATCCTCTCCACCCTCGGTGGCTTGCGCGATCACGATGGCAAGCCCATCGCCCTTGGCTACCACTCCGGGCACTGGGAGGTTGGTCTCCAAGTAAAAGCTGCTGCCATCCGGTTCCGTGAGCAGGGTAGAACCCCGTTTGCGGGTTTTGTCAGCGACCCATGTGATGGCCGCTCTCAGGGCACGACTGGGATGTTCGATTCGCTTCCGTACCGCAACGATGCCGCGATTGTCCTCCGGAGGCTTGCCCGTTCCTTGCCAACCCGCAAGGCCGTGATGGGCGTTGCGACCTGCGATAAAGGCCTCCCGGCGATGATGATGGCGCTCGCCGGACTGCACGACCGCCCGGCGGCGATTGTCCCGGGTGGGGTCACTCTCCCGCCGAAGCGCGGCGAGGATGCAGGGCTCGTCCAGACCATCGGGGCGCGTTTTGCACACGGACTGATCACTCTGCAAGAAGCCGCGGAAGCGGGTTGCCGGGCATGCGCAACGCCCGGTGGCGGATGTCAGTTCTTCGGAACGGCTGCCACCGCTCAGGCTGTTGCTGAGGCGCTGGGCCTTACGATTCCCCATGCAGCCCTTGCGCCAAGTGGCCAACCTATCTGGCTGCAGCTTGCGAGCGACACCGCGGATGCGCTCATTAATGCCGTCGCTCAGGGCATCACGACGAGGGATATTCTGACGGATGCCGCACTCAAGAATGCGATGTTGGTACACGCCGCGTGTGGTGGGTCCACGAATTTACTGCTGCACATCCCGGCCATTGCACAGGCTGCGGGTATCCGAAGGCCAACTGTGGATGACTGGGTAGCTGTCAACCGATCTGTGCCTCGTCTGGTGGATGTCCTACCGAATGGCCCGACGAATCATCCGACCGTCCGGATGTATCTAGCCGGTGGAGTTCCTGAAGTCCAGCTGCATCTGCGGAATTTAGGATTATTAGACCTGGATGCGCTGACGATTAATGGTAATCGACTCGGTGACAACCTTGAGATTTGGGAGAAGAGCGACAGGCGTGCGGCGCTAAAGGAACGTCTCCTTGAAATGGATGGCGTGGATGCATCCGATGTCATTTCAGACCCAAATGGCGCCCGGGCTAAGGGACTTACGAGCACCGTTTGCTTCCCGATGGGCAATATCGCACCGCAGGGCAGTGTCATTAAGGCAACCAGTATTGATGCCAAGCGTGTCGACCCAGATGGCACCTTTCGCCACACCGGGCGTGCCAAGGTATACACGAGTGAGAAGGATGCGATTGCTGCTGTCAAGGGCCAAAGCGACAGAAATGTCGAAGCCGGCGAAATCATTGTGTTGATCTGCCGTGGACCGATGGGCAGCGGGAT
>JAURHZ010000367.1 GCA_030833025.1 Armatimonadota bacterium | reverse complement strand
CTTCACCGGCATCCACTTTTCCCCCGAGGCCGTTCATCTTCCCTAGAGCCTGGTCCTCTGGGCGCTTGTTTCGATGGACAAGCAAAACATTGCCTTGCCCATCAATGACATAGCCGAGTGTCGCTGTAATCGGTGTGTATGGCATGCGGGAAGCATACCGCCGCGCTCTCGGTTGGGCTACAGGTATACTTCGTGCGAAATGCAGTCGCCCGTTCTGTCCATCCAAAACATCTCCAAAGCGTTCGGTGGATTCTTGGCTCTAAACGCTGTCAGCCTCGATCTGTTTCCTGGAGAAATCCACGCGGTTTTAGGTGAGAATGGCGCAGGTAAGTCCACCCTCCTGAATATCCTCGCCGGGATTACACAGCCCACATCCGGAGGGCTCCTGCTTAATGGCATTTCCGTTTTTTTTGCTTCCGCTGTCGATGCCGCCAAAGCTGGAATTGGAATGGTGCATCAACACTTTATGCTGGTCCCAACACTGACATCAACTGAGAATCTTCTCCTTGCAGACATGGTTGAAAATCGGGCCTGGTTTAGCTGGCCAGCCGGACCAGTGCGAGAGCGTATTGCTGCGCAAGCCAAATCGTTTGGCTGGGAGATCGATCTCGATGCGAGAATCGATGCGCAAACCGTTGGTGCACAACAGCGACTCGAAATTCTGAAGGCGCTTCAAGGGGAGCGAAAAGTCTTGCTCCTCGATGAGCCGACGGCTGTGCTAACTCCCGGGGAGCTGCCTGGTTTCTTTGCCACCATCCGAGATATCGCCGCATCCGGGACGGCAGTTGTGATCATCACCCACAAGCTGGACGAAGTCATCGCCGTATCAGATCGGGTTACGGTTCTCCGCCGGGGTCAGGTGGTTCATCAATGCCAGACTGCGGAAACAAATGTCAATGACCTTGCTCGGGAAATGGTCGGAGATAACTCCACTGCGTTTGCAGTTCTCACCGAAGCCAGCGGGAGCACAGGTACATCACATGCGTATGAGGAACGAGTCGTTCTCAAGGATGCAGGATGTGCGGCTGGAGATTCGGTCCTAAAGCATGGAAATATTGCTGTGCGTGCGGGCGAAATTTTCGGAGTGGCGGGCGTGGATGGCAACGGACAAGGGGCACTCGCCGCACTACTAACGGGTAACACCCCTCTTACATCCGGCGAGTTGAGCATTTGCGGCGATGTCGTGACGCCTCGTCAGATTCTCTCTCCCCAGGCGTTTCTTGCAAATGGCGTTTCCTACATTCCTGCCGACCGCCAAGCGGATGGATTGGTGATGTCGATGTCGATCGCGGACAACATCGTTCTAGACCGTATCAATGAAGCTCCATTTACACGGTATGGGGTGTTCATCGATCGCGAAGCCATCCGGCACTTCGCTCAACATGAGATTGAGCGCTTCGACATCCGACCTGCAGATCAAAGTCGTATCGTGAGTTCTCTCTCTGGCGGAAACCAACAGAAAGTTGTCATTGCGCGTGCTCTGAGTCGAAATCCACGTGTTCTGGTGGCGGTGAATCCGACACGGGGCCTCGATGTCGGAGCCATCGCCTATGTCCACCGCGCGCTGAGAGAGGCCACTGCGGATGGCTGTGCCGTTGTGTTGATTAGCACTGAACTGGATGAAATTCTCGCATTATCAGACCGGATCGCTGTGCTGTACGAAGGTAGTTTGAGTGAAACACTTCCCGGCGGAGTCAGTAAAGTCGAGCTTGGACGCTTGATGGGAGGTGCGGCATCATGATGCAAAGGGCAGCACTCTCCGCTGGTATTTCCATTGCTTGGATCTTTATTGCGCTGGCAACCTGTGCAATCGTCGTCATGATTGCAGGGGCTGCACCGTTGTCTGTAGCGCAGGCACTAATTCACGGCGCCACCGGAACGCAGTACAACATCAGTAATACGTTCGTCCAGACCATTCCCCTGCTGATCACCGCGCTCGCCGTTGTCATCGCGTTTCGCGCCGAAATGTTCAATATCGGTGTCGAAGGTCAGTTTCTGCTTGGTGCCGTTCTTGCATGCTGGGCAGGTCAGCTAGCGGTTCCTGGCCCACTGGCTATCGTCGTTACGCTTGCCGCATCGATGCTTGGAGGGGCGTTCTGGTCCCTCATCCCGGCCCTGATGCTTCATTTCCGCGGCGTACAAATCGTGCTCAGCAGCCTCATCATGAATTTCATCGCCGTTCAAGTCGTCGCCTGGATGGTCCGCGGCCCATTGCAGGAAGCTATCCGTGAATATCCTCAATCGGACCCTATCCGTCCCGCGGCGGAGCTCCCCAAAATCATCCAAGGGTTACAGCTCCATACTGGAATTTGGATCGCCGTGGCGTTAGCCATTTTTTTTGATGTCCTCCTTCGGCGAACCACCTACGGGCAGTATCTAAAGGC
>JAURHZ010000366.1 GCA_030833025.1 Armatimonadota bacterium | reverse complement strand
CGTTCCATTGGGTTGTCATCCAGAAACACCATCGAATCTGTGCCGATATTCAGCTCACGGGCGAGCTCGGTTAGGTTACTTGCTTTGTCATTCCAGTTGATGCGGTGTGCTGCGATATCCGTTTCACGAATAAGCATCCCAGGGTGCTTTTGAAAGACATCAAGTGCATCCTGTTCATTATTTTTAGACAAAACAGCAAGGATGACTCCGCGGCTTTGCAAGCGTTTGATGCCTTTTTGAAACGCAGCAAACGCATTTCCAGGGTTGGAAGATCCGCCAATATGCACGCCATGAGTGCCATCCTCGCCGACAACCCCACCCCAAAGCGTATGGTCGCAATCCAAAACCAGACACTTGCGTGTCTTCCCGAGAAGTGCGCTGAGCACGGCGGCCTGATAAGTGGCCATTGTCCGCATTAACATATCGGTGAAACGTATCCCAGCTAGGAAGTAGAGGCGCTCATCCCGTAAGTTGGATGTTCCAACCGTTGCTTCAATGCCCGCTTGATCGATGACAACCACGCCCGGTACATCGGTAGCGAGTGCACTTCGAAGTCGCTGGTTGGCGATCGCGAGGCGATTTGCGGGATGATTTTCGCGGTCACCGCCAATCACGGGAAGTACATTTGCGCAGTTTCCAAAGCCATGAACAACCAGCTGGACTCCGGCGTGTGCGGTTGCCGCAGCGGTGAGCATTTGCTTTAGCATCTGAACAACATCATCGATGTCAGCCAGCATTTCGTCCATGGTAAGGACTGCATCGTCAACCAGCTTTGATAGCAATGTCGCGGTGTCCAGCGTCAGGAAGACAACCTGTGGCTTGTGTTGCCAAACATCGGCATCAGGGTCCATTAACTCCCGTGCCCACTGATCATATTCACCAGCCTTGGTGGCTACGTGAAGTCCCATTGCCGCGCCCGCCACACACAAATGATCAGCTAGAGGCTCAAGCGTTCCGTGGCCGATGAGCGCTGCACGGATTGCCGCATCCCCGCCGCTCTTTGCCAAAAGGCGTGTTATCGCAGACATCGTAGCTGTCGTCGGGGCTGCATCACCGGCCGCGGCCAGTACTAACAGGGCATCTGATTTGTTTCCAAGGGCCATGTGGCAATCTGCGGCAACTAGCGATGCGCGTGTGTTTTGCGGTTCTGCGGCGATGACAGGAAGGATGGTTTCGAGTGCGGTTGTAACAGCTCCACTTTTTAGGAGTGTGCTTGCAGCTTTGATCTGTTCACGGATATCCATATTTATGCCTCACACACTTCATTCAATTCCAAATTTGCAATTTGAAAGGCAACAGCGAGCGTCAATCCGCTCTTGCTACATGATGCGCTGACGGTGAAATCGGCGCCGCTGCTAGGAATGTCTTCGCCGCGGCGGCTGACTATGCGGGCCTGGCTCATGCCAAGGGCGACTTCAATTTGAGGAGGCAAAACGGCTCCCGAGCAAGCCTTTACGCAGGCTTCCTTAATGGCAAAGAGCTGGTTGAGAAACGGTGCCGGTGCAGTCGCGATGGCAAAGCGATTCCATTCGGCATCTGTAAAGATAAGCCGTCGCACAGCTGGTGTCCAGCGAACGTCATCGAGTGTCGACACGCAGTCAATTCCAGTCATCATCTGTTTTTGAATGGCAAACTACCAACGACGACTGCCGGGTTCCCAGCGACCATCGTGTGCGCTTCGACATCCGTTGAGACAACAGCCCCGGCGGACACCACAGCGCCTGCGCCAACTGTGACCCCAGGAAGCACCAGTGCATTGAGGCAAATCCATGCACCATCCCCAATCGTGACGGCCTTTCCGATGACATCCGGGGTGCAGCGCTGGCTCCCAAAGCCAACCTGATGCGTCCCGGTATGGATCACCACTCCTGGCGAGAGGGTAACGTTTTTCCCGATATGGCATTCGCCATCGAGGATGAGTTCGACATTCGGAGCAATACAAGCACCCTCACTAATCGTGAGACGCTTGTGCCACGCGCGGCCGTGGCCGCGAAGAATCAGCGGTCCGAAGAGGGTGACTTTTCGCGCAATATTGAATCCAGCCAAGCGATATAGAGCGGCACGGACTCGCGGAAACCGCCACTTTGGAATCAGCGATGCAAGAAAGCCACAAATGCCACGGACAGGGATAAAGTCGCTGACTCCGAATTCGTTTCGGATGAGATATAGGACGTTGGATGCACTCACGCATACCGTTCATGCAATTTCCGTTCCATCCACGCTACCTATTTGTAGCCAGGAAGGAAGTCCGCTTCCGCTGCGAACAGCTCTAGTGTCATCGCCTTGATTTCCGCCGGGCTGCACACCGCTGCCGTCAATGGATCCAGCATCAGGGCATAAATCGCCTTCTCAACCGACCGCTCAACCGCCGCCTGGGCCCCAAGCT
>JAURHZ010000365.1 GCA_030833025.1 Armatimonadota bacterium | reverse complement strand
GAATCATGGAAAGTTGCAAGATCAACTAGAGCAACTGCATTCTTAAATGCTGATGTTGAATTGACAGCACTTGGATTTGATCCTGCCAAATTACAATTAAATGAGGCTAGACAATATCTAGCAACTGAATGTGCAAGAGCTGTTGGAATTCCGCATCGCTGGCTGCAATCCTGTCAAGCTCACCCGTACCCGTGTTGAGCCAGTAAATGATGCCATTGTCATCTTCGAGAAAGAAGTCCCCAAGACGGGACATCATCACGATTGAAATGTCATCCTCAAATATCCACGACCAGTGGTTAATCAGTGCATCAACGATTTCATCTGTTGGCTCGAGGATGTAACGGTCGAGAGAGACATCTTCCGACGCTGGGGTTTGTTCGTTCATAAACTATTGTATTGGCTTTGCAGTTATTTTCGATAGTGGTTACACGTCATTGCTTAATCGAAACCGGCACCGCTACGGTGAAACTCGCTGGCGGATAGCACGTAGCTGCATTACATCCCTGCGCATAAAACCGTGCACCAAACGTTGCCTTACCAGATTTAGCGCTGGGCTTGATGGTAAACGGGATGCAAATCTCGACCGATCCCTCGTGGACTTTTGCTCCCTTGATCGTCACTGGCGCAGGCCAGACAGGCTTTCCAAATGCGACTCCTGGAACTTTGAGCGGGGTTACTTTTGTCGCCGTAAGGTACGGATCTCCTGGACTTGGATCATAAATATGGAATGTGTCTTCGACGGCGAGGGTGATTATCAGTTTTCCAGAAACCCCGCTGCGCAGCGTGGACGGTTCAACGGTTGTTTTCTGCGATGTGATGAACTTTGGAAGCGATGTGCGCTGCGTAGCCTTTGCCGGCACTTTCGTCTGCGCCACAGCGAAACCAGGCGCATTTGAACAGACAGAAATCGCTGCGATTACGTTCACAAAGCTTCTAAGGATGCCCATTTATGTCTCTCTCGATATAAGTAAAAAGCCAGCCAAGTGGTATTCCACTCAGCTGGCTACGATTGGGTGTGTCGTCTGTTACTTGGTAACGGAGGCAATCGCTCCAGCAAGAGTCTTCTGACCGGCAGCATCACCGCCAAGGTTTACAAAGGACTCTGCAACCTTCCAGTTTTTGTAGACATAGACGACATTCTTTGTCGTTGCAGCGGTGTTAACCTTGTATGCCGTAACTGCATCATCCTTGGAGTCAAGGACAGCCATGCCGACACCGGCGAGCTCAGGCTTCTTTGCAGCTTCTGCAACGGCCGTCTCGATTGCCTTTGCATTCTTAGGCGTCGTCAAGAAGACAACCAAACCCTTGAATTCCTTTGCTTTGTAGGTCTTCATCGCGGAGCTAAGCGTGCCTGCAATACCAGCTACATTGGTGAGCGAGTCGCCATTTACCCAGACCTGAACCTGCGGGCGGTTCTGGAAGGTGCATGGGAAGCAGTCGGTTGATCCGGCAAGTGGACCGGCGAGGTGCTTTGGATGAAATGGGGTTACTGATTCACCCTTCTTCAAGCCGCCGCCCGGTGCTGCAACTGCCATCACTGCCGCAAAGCCGGCAATCATCGTTACTAATCCAAGAGTCTTCATGATCGGATGTCTACTTTCGAGAAATGTTGTCCGCGTCGCACGAACTTACAGTGTCCATAACGCTGAAAACTTGGTAAAGGTTCCCAGCGTTCTGTTCTTAGTCCTTTAGCATTACCTCAATGACCGGTACACACGTCTCAGGCTTGAGCACAGGAAGACGCAGGGCGGTCCCGTTATAGGCACGCTTCTCGCCGCTAAAGTCGTGTTGCCATGCCTCAATATCCTGGCGGAGCACCTCACTCGCATCGTTTAGCAGCTGCGCATACGCTACGCGCTCGGGCGCGATGCCATCGAGGTAAAGCTGTCCAAATGGCCATGCAAAGAGGTGCACATACAGCCGTTTAGTCACGGGATTCCATGTATAGCGGCAGTCTTTAGGAGGCGGTCCAAAGGATGCCGGTGCTTCCGTACATCCGTAGATCGCCTTCTTGTGATACCGCATCCACTTTCCGATTCCGCGAAGGCGTTCCATGGTTCTTGCATCGAGCTCACCACGTCCGGTTGGCCCAACATTCAATAAAAGATTCCCACCCATACTCACTGTGTCCACCAGCATTTGGACCAGCATTTCCGTGGATTTCCAGCTCGCTTCATCCCGGTGGTAGCCCCACGACCCGCTAAATGTCTGGCAGGCTTCCCAAACCACAGGCTTACCATTGACTTCAACGCCATGGCGTGGCTGGAACTGCTCTGGCGTCTTGATATCCCACCCCGATGGCAAATCTAGGCGGTCATTCATGATGATGTCCGGACGGAGCGAACGGATTAGTTTGTAGAGCTCATCGCTTCCCCAGGCATCCCGACCCTT
>JAURHZ010000364.1 GCA_030833025.1 Armatimonadota bacterium | reverse complement strand
TATCCTTAAGCCAGTCAGCACCCGGATGGTACTCCGCCGTTGGTCCGAAGCCTTTGTAGGGTAGCGAAACCCACAAAGTGACCTTGCGAAGTGCCGGTATATGCTTAGCGGGAACGAGCTGTGTTACAAGACGAAGCTGCTCCGCGAGCAGCGGCAACATCGCATCCACCGCAGCCGGCATCGTTTCGATGACATCCGTGCGGACATTTACGGTCCATCCCTCAAGCGTCAGGCTCCTGTACTTAAGACCACCGGACACGAGTTCGGCTGCGCCCGCTGCAGGACTTGCAACTGTTAACGCATCGGAGGAACGCTTTCGCGCATTGTCCTGAATAATCTTCTTGGCATTCAGAAGCCGCTCCGGCCACGCAAATGTCGGCGCCTTCTCAGGATCGTAACCCTTCATATGTCCATTCAGCCGAGTTGCCGGCTTTGTATAGCGAATCTCCGTGTCTTTAAACACCTCACGGCACAGCTCGGCGAGCTTTGGGTCATAGGCCAGCAGCTCAGCACGCGTATTGACGTGGTTATGGTCGTGGTCATTTTCGCGGTTGTTGTCAAACCAAGACTGCACGCCTTCTGCAAAGTACTCAGCATGGGAAACCGCCGCGTACTTCCCCTTCCATAACCCAGCTGCAAGCGCACTACGGTACGCCTTCTTCACCCGCGCATCAAATGTTGAGTCGACCGCATTCATCCCCCGCAAGTGGATGCTATGTGCAAACTCATGAATCAAAATGCTTTCCTTGGCATAGGGGTCACCCGTATAACCAAGTAAATTTTCTTCACCCACGCTGCAATACGGATCTTCTTCTGATCCGCCAGTGCCACGCGCACGCGCATCCCACCAATCCCGAGCATTCACGCCATCAATATCTTTTCCCTTACCGAGCCAAGCAAATTCCGGGAGGTCACACGTGTACTCATTCGCCCCGATGATGCAAAGGCGTGTCCCAGACTTAATCATTGCCGCTTTGGCATCCGGGCGTGCTGCCAGTAACTGATTCACCCAATACGCAGCCTCTCTCAGGGCGTAGTCATTAATGGCTGGGCCCGCCACAATTGGAAAGCCGCCTGCAGAAATGAACTTCGTGTGCCTTGCAGGAACATTCATAGACTTCGGCGGCTTAGTGATTTTCTGGGCACTTGCGATGCTTACAACTAGCATCGATGCGCAGGCCATGGCTAAAAGGCGATGAGTCATCAATCGAAAGGACATGCACAGCAATTACCACACGCAAGTGCATTCGTGTAAGTATCCATCTGATGGCATGGGAAAACGGCATGATTCCTGCACCAAGAGTTTATTACTATGACTGCCATCCAGTTCCTAACACGCAGACGTGTCGCTATTCAGCTCCCGTACCTCGATAGTATTCGCGGACTAGCAGCGCTCTATGTCGCGATTGGTCACATTTGGCAGTTCCTTGCATTTCAACCGCCGTACGCGAAAATGCCGAAGATCTTTGCCCTATTAAACTTTGGTCATGCCGCAGTTGGGATGTTCATTGTGCTGTCCGGTTATTGCCTAATGCTGCCGATTGCCACACAGGGTCACGTCGAACAAGAAGACGGCTGGTTACAATCCTTTATACGTCGACGTGCTCTACGTGTATATCCAGCTTACATCGTAGCGATTGTCATTAGTCTCGTACTGATTGCTGCCACAGGAGTTGGTCTCGACCCTCAGCGCCTCTGGACGAAAGGGCTCAACCACTTTTCGGGAGAGTCGATAGGCTCTCACCTACTGTTAATGCACAATCTGACGCGTTTTAAATGGACCATCACGCCACCGATGTGGTCTGTAGCCCTCGAATGGCAGATTTATCTCGTCTTTGGTGCGGTATTGGTCCCACTCTGGAAACGGATGCATCCGTATGTGATGTTCGCAGCCTTGCTGGGATTGACCGGGTGGACAGCCACGATGCCAGGGCTGAGCGAAAAGAACCTATGGTTCATCAGTCTCTTCTTCATGGGAACAATCGCTGCCTGTTACGGGACTCGCACAGCTGCAGGTGTCGAAGGGCTTGGGCTACCAAGCAAGCTCTGGAAGCTCGCAGGACTCCGCAGTGCAGTTCCCGCACTGCTTATCTTCGCACTGGCATCAACTAAGCCAAACCTCATTCTTGTGAGTGATCTTGCCCTTGGTGTAGTGATCAGTGGATGCCTCGTTTGGATGCAACGCACCTGGAATCGCTCCCCAGACCACATCATCATCAAGGCATTGACTGTAAAACCACTTGCAACTCTTGGGGCGATGTCCTATAGCATCTACCTATTGCACTTCCCAATCCTTGAGACAACGAATGCCTGGCTTGTTGGGAAGTTCCCCCCAATGCTTGTGATGGCGATTCAGTTCAGCGTAGTCCTACCTGTGGTCATTGGACTCTCTTGGCTGA
>JAURHZ010000363.1 GCA_030833025.1 Armatimonadota bacterium | reverse complement strand
CAACAAGTGTTACTACATCGGAGATGACGGTGACAAACCCACCAGTGATCAGCTGGTTGACCGAGCCGACATCGTGGACGACTGTCGCCACAAGCTTGCCCGTCTGTGCCTTTTCGAAAAAGCCTTGCGACAGGGTTTGGAGATGTTCGTAGACACCAGAGCGTGTGTCGACGAGAAAGCGCTGTCCTGTGAGGTTGACTGCATAGCCGAGAGCAAAGCTGACTGCGGAGCCGATAACCGCGATGATAAAGATGAGCGTAACCGCTCCTCCAAGTGTGTTGAAAGGCTGGGGTAACGCAAATGCCATCGACTTGCCCGGATCCAGATAGTTGAAAATCTGCCTGATAACTTCAGGTGTTTGCAAGGAAATGATGGCGTTCGCAAGCGTAAGCACTGCGATCGAAACGAGTAACTTGCGGTAGGGCTGGAGTGCTTTCAGGAAGCGAGAAAATTGCTTCAGAGGGAGTTGACCTTGCGCCGGAAGGGCAATAAATCGTATCACGTAGCCTATGGAACGAGAGAATGCGGAATCTGCATTCGGGTTTGTCTACGAGAAACAGTGTGACAGCTGTGGCCTGACGCTGTCAGAGCTGTCGCGAACTGGTCTGATGGGCTGTGAGCGCTGCTATGAAATCTTCTCTCTTGAGGTGGAGCTTGCGCTTGAAGCCGTGCAAAACAGGTCTGCGCTTCCAACCCGTCTTCCGTGGCCAACCCGCACCGGGATCGACCTCCCGCGTACTCGTCAACCGGGTGGGCCGCGGTAAACTGGAAGCATGGAAATCACTGTTGGAACCCGTGTGGTCGTCATCGACCGCGAGCAGCTGCCAGCCGATATCAAGTCTGGACTTTTCTATCCGCACTATTCCGGTTTGACAGGCGAGGTCCTTAAAGTCTACGGTCAGGAATGCGCGGTTCTTGTCGACCGTAAGGCATTGCCAACGGCTATTTACGAGCGTCATCAGCAAAACGAAAAGCAACAGCGCCAGCGCTGGCTGGATGGCCTGAGCGAAGATGCGCGTTCCAAGCTATCCGCTAAGGAAAAAGAGCTGGTTTTGAACTATGCGATTCTGGTTTCGCTGTCGGATCTAACCATCTCCGCAGATGGCGGTGAGTCCAGGATTCTGCGTGCGAGTGCAACAGACCTCGATGCCGCTGAGGAAGCGTTTCTTTCCGAGCGTGGGGATGCGGTTGCAGAGTAGCTCATCAGAGTACAAATAAACAAAAAGCACCCGTGAGGGTGCTTTTTGCATTTACGTTTATCGGTTCCGACTAGCGGATACGGTCGGCGACGGCACGGCGGAAAATCATGTCGGCAATCTCGGCTCCCGTGACGTTGTAGGTGCCCGCTTCAATCCGCTCACGCAGACTTTCAACAATATCTTCACGCACATCGGACTCATCCGAAAGACGCTCGGCAATCGCACGGCCTTCAGCCTGAAGCTCTACATTATTATGCAACCCAGCTCCAAGGACATCATCGATGGGCTTTCCCAAGTCATGGGCACGTTGCATCTCAACTGCTGAAACACGCATTTTTTATCTTCCTTCCGTCGATGTAGTCCATTAGCAACCTTGATGCCGAACATCACTTTGGTGTTGATTTGACATCAAACTTTGTCACGAAGCCTTCTCCAGACCGGTCGCAATACGCCTATCGTACCACTAACCGCCATCTGGGCGATGGGCCGGCAAAGGGTGCATGGTAGCATTCCTATAGGTAGATTTGATGGAACATTCCCCAGGTACTTCATTCGAAAAAGAGCGCGGCGTTCATGCAATTCAGGTCCGGGATGACTTGGCGCTAGCCACGTGCACCACTCCGGACAAGTGGCTGCTGCTGCTCAAAGCCCTCGCAGACAATGGCATCCCTGTCTTTCATCTAAAGCTCCACGATTCCTCGATAACCTTTATCGTGCGGTCTGAGTACGTCGACCGCGTCCTAGCAGTAAGCGATGCCGTTCCGGCTGTCACTGTTATCGAACCAAATGTTGCCTTTGTCTCGGTCGTCGCAGGCGCCATGCGGGATCTCTCCGGGATTATCGCTCGCATTTTTGATGCCCTTGTTGGCGCGGGAGTGCAGATTCTCCAAACTGGGGATGCACACGATGCTGTTCACTGTCTAATCCGTGAGGAGTCTGTGGCAACGGCAGTTTCCGCGCTACAGCACGAATTTGAGCTAGCTGCTGGGGGTGTGGCCTGATGCGAGTGATGGTGCAGAAGTTTGGCGGGACATCCGTGGCAACCGATGAATCCCGGGCACTGGCCGCAGACCGTGTTGCTCAGGCCGTCGAAGCGGGTTGGAGCGTTGTCGTGGTCGTCAGTGCTATCGGCCGCAAAGGCGCCCCTTACGCGACTGATACGCTGCTCGGCTTGTTAAACGGCGTTGATCCACAGGTAAGCCCCGCTC
>JAURHZ010000362.1 GCA_030833025.1 Armatimonadota bacterium | reverse complement strand
GAAGCCTTAAGACGTAAAAGCCACCCCACACAGCTCGTTTCAGAGTGCATGGGGTGGTCTATAGAGTTACCGCCGAAACAAGAGAGACTAGTTGTGCATTCGACGACGACGAATGCACAGACCTAGAAGTGCACCGCCACCTGTAAGCGCCAGTGCCAAGGTTCCTGGCTCCGGTGCGACATTGGAACCTGGATTTGTAGGATTGGTTCTCTGTCCGAAGCTGAATGAATCGACGTATAGGAAGTTATCAGAAGTGGGGCTAACTTTAACACTGATCGGCGAAGATGAATCGCTGATGTAACCGAGCCACGTATATGCTGTGTCAGCATTCCCAGTTTTGGTCGCAAGGCGTTCGACATTTGTCAACGAACCATCGATGCTAAGATCCATATGGTTGGCAATATAGGTACCGGCGGCATTTGTCATCGCAAAATACCCCCCAAACGAGTTACCTGCGAAAGTAAACGTGATTGGGCTAACTGAACTAGTGGTTAATTTCCCCTCATCGAACGGCCACCAATCTCCAACTGCAGTTGCTGTTACTCCATTTTGAACAAATGGGTTAGACCCGCTGGCCTCGTCTTCATAGGTAGCCGTTGAAACATTAGTTACAAGTGACTCCCAGAGTGCCCGATTTGTGTACCAAGTGCCTTGGGCATTGGCTGATGATGCAAGTGCCACGACACCTATGAAGGTAAGAATTGTCTTTTTCATACTACTACGATTCCTGTTTACAAGTTTCCTGATCTGACGAACCAGAGACAATGTATACATACACTCGCAGTCAAAATGCTATTAAAACAAATTAAATTTACATATAAAGGAATTTAAAGACTATTATAAAATCATAAAGTTCACACATTTGCACTTTTAACACACATTTATTTATCTTTAGTGAATTCTATTGTATATTTTCTGGTGATTTACTTCAACTAATATACAGTTCATCTTACATTTGGCTCCTCCTTACCGTTGAGTGTGACCCCTTTTATGTATTTCTCATGTCACACATTGCTTGACCATCGGTACGGATATTCTTGTAATCCTGCTTCGTAGACTTCAGCTTTCCCGTTCAAGGAGTTGAATCCGCTTTGCACTCGCACACTCAGCAGCAGATATCGGTTTTGGGTTGAACACAGCCTCTCTCTGAGCACGCCACTGGATGATCTGCTCTACACAAAGGCCTTTGAAACGGCAGTAATCAGCAAGATCAACCTAGTTAAATGTCGCGGTTTCAAGCACGGCTTAGAACTTGGTCTGCGTATCAAGCTGGTCATCCGATTCAGCTGCTAGCGGAACACAAGCCGGTTGCATAATGGTTCACGTGCGCCACGCAAACAAAGTTGGATAGAGAAGATTCAACTCACGGGAAACAGCAGAGATTGAAGCATTGATAGCGGGAAGTATCCGGGCAATAGCACGCTAACGTAACTCATTGGAATAAGCCATGACAGTATCCTCAAATCCATGAAGCATGTTTCAAAGACTCAAATCACGAAGAATGACAAATATCCTGACGACTAGAGAAAGTAGTCCTTAGAATCCGAATATTTAACTTTTTTTAATGCACTATTCCGTTGATTTCTTATGTAGCAATAGACATACACTGCGCAGTTATGCTCCCAACCATCCGTCTTCTGGGTCACTGCGACATCACAGTAGGTGGAAACCCAATCACCAAACGCATCACCCGTAAGCTCTGGTACGTCTTCGCGTTAATTGCGACATCACCAACCTGTCAGCTTGGACGGGTTGAACTCACCGAGGCGGCATGGCCACTAAGCGATGACAAGACCCGCAATGTGCTTCTGTACATGTGGCGCCGGTCCTTTATGGATGCAATCGAAACCATCTCGAACGCCGTCCCGGTTCTCATCACGGAAACCCATGTTGCTATTGATACCACCGCAATCGATATTGACTTTCATGAGTGTTTCCGACTCGCGAAAGTCGCACTTTGTAGCGAAGATGCCCTCGCGGTCCGCGATGCAGGACTTGCATTTGATGCGCTGGCTGAGGGCAAAATTCTCCTGCAATCGTTTCCATCAGCGTTTGTAGACATCCGCAGAGAATTTGACACAACGCGGAAGGAAGTTCTACGCCGTGCGTGGCAGGCGCAAGCGCACTGTGACCCGACTTCAGCAACATCGTCATTCGAAATGCGCCTCCGGGAACTTGGAGACTCAAATCCAATCGGTACGCCCTCTCTACCCTTTAGTCCCCTCCCGGGTCAAAACGCACCTACTTCACACAGAGCCATAGCACTTCCAACAGCAGCGCAGCTGACTGCGGCTACGATGATCGGTGTAATCTTCACGACGCCAATTGTGCTGGGGCTTATAAACACACCATCGAAGGATGTACGACCTATTGGGCTCACCAGTAAGGTTAATAAACCGAACTCAGACC
>JAURHZ010000361.1 GCA_030833025.1 Armatimonadota bacterium | reverse complement strand
CACAACGAGGCGATGGCCGCACTGGTCAGCCGCCTGCTGCCTCCGGCGCTGGCGCCGGGCGCGCTGGTGGTGGCCGACCTGCCGCTGACCTTGCCGGGCTGCGCGCCGTTGCGGATCGCCTCTGGGATGACGTTGTCGGCTACAAAATGTACGTCACAGGTGGGATTGGCTCACGCGGGAGTGGAGAAGCCCTCGGAGATCGCTACGAGCTTCCAAACCGAACGGCTTACCAGGAAACGTGTGCAAGCATAGCATTTGCAAACTGGACCAACCGGATGGGGATGCGCTACGCAGACACAAAGTACGCAGATATTCTTGAGCGCACAGTCTACAACGCGGTTCTCTCCGGGGTTGGCCTCTCGGGCAAGAACTTCTTCTATGTAAACTCACTCCAGTCCGACAATGGCGCATTCCGCCCGGATTGGTTTGGCTGCGCCTGCTGCCCACCAAACATCCTTAGGTTTATCGGAAGCATCGGTAAGCTGTTTGCCGCAACCGGTGGCAACACGCTCTATGTGAACCTGTTTGCTGCAAGTGATATCGCGACAAAGACCGCAGCCGGTCCTATTAATGTCGCCATCGATACGGTCTATCCTGAAAATGGAGCGATCACGATCAAGGTCAAGGCCGGCACCGCACCCGGATCGCAGCTCGCGATTCGTATTCCAGGATGGGCCAAAGGCGAAGCAGTTCCTGGTCGACTTTACCGCTTTGCAGATACCCAGAGTGCGAAAGTCACGGCAACGCATAACGGAAAACCATTGAATGTAGGTACGACCACGGATGGCTATATGATCCTGCCCGGCACGGTCAGTGCTGGAGATACGGTCAAGCTTGACTTCCCGATGCCAGTGCGTAAAGTCGTTTCTAACCCCGGCGTGATGGACAATCGCGGCAAGGTCGCCTACCAGCGCGGGCCGCTGGTGTACTGTTTTGAAGGCAGTGATCAGGCAGTCAAGGAAGTCTTCAGCACGGTGGCGAGCTCGGAAGGAACAACTAAACCCGCAAGTGACACTCTAGGCGGTATCACTCCGATTGCCGTCACTGCGAATGCCGTAAAACGCGTCGGTCTTGGCGGGGTTACGCTCGGTGACTCTCTGACGCTCACCGGCATCCCTTATGCAACCTGGGCAAACCGTGGCGCATCTAGCATGGCCGTGTGGCTGCCGGGTTCCATCGATGCCGCCGAGGCTCCAGCCCTCCCGACCATCGCCAAAATGGCCAAGGTACGTGCAAGCTTTGGCGCCAACCCGACCGCGGTAAATGACCAAAAGGACCCAGCAAAGTCCAATGATCACAACCATCCCTTCTACCACTACTGGCCACACAAGGGCACCGCAGAGTGGCTTGAGTACACATTCCCCAAGGCTATCGAGTTTGGGTCGGTTGCCGTGTATTGGTTTGATGACACAGGAATCGGCGAATGCCGCCTCCCGGCGGGTTGGTCCCTGGATGCCCGTATCAATGGCGCGTGGGTCCCAGTGAAGGCACGAGATCCATTTGGCTCGGATGGCGATAAGTACGTCCATGTGCGTTTTGATGCGATCACAACCGATGCCCTCCGCTTGAATATCCAGTCGCAAAAGGGCTGGGCTGGCGTGGTACACGAGTGGCGTGTCTATCGTCCGGATGGCAGTGAGCTCCTCTAATGCGACGACTATTACCATTGTTTGGACTACTGTGGGCTGCTAGCGCAGCCCACGCGGATGTTCGTCTCCACCCCCTCTTTGCAGACCATGCTGTGCTGCAGCGCGACAGGGATATCAAAGTGTTTGGCTGGGCAGACAGCGGCGAGAAAGTCACCGTATCGCTTGGGTCAGCGATGGTTTCGACGACCACTCCGGCATCCGGTAAGTGGCAGCTTTCGCTTCCAAAACGCAGTGCATCCACGACTCCGACGACTCTCGTCGTGCAAGGCAAGAACCGCATCGAGCGCACGGACATTTTGATCGGCGATGTCTGGCTTTGCTCGGGCCAGTCAAACATGGAATGGGGTCTTGGTGGGTGTGATGACCCGGATGCGATACGAACATCAAAGAACCCACTCATCCGCCATTTTGGCGTCGAAATGCTCTTTGCCCGTGACCCACAGGAAACACTAAAGGGTAGCTGGAATGTGGCATCCCCTGCGACATCCGCAGGATTTACCGCCGTCGGCTATTACTTCGCTCGAAAAGTTACAAAGGAAACCGGTGTCCCGATTGGGCTTCTCCGCTCGAGTGTCGGCGGCACAAATATCGAATGCTGGATGCGTCAGGAAACATTGCTTGACACGCCAGTTCTGAAACCGTTTGCAGACCGGATGCGGACAAGCCTTGCGCAATATCAAGTCGACCTCCGGGCGTGGCATAAAGCAGTAGATGCCTGGGTGAAGGCTGAGGCTACGCGGGTTTCAACTGGGGCCGATGTTTCCTTCCC
>JAURHZ010000360.1 GCA_030833025.1 Armatimonadota bacterium | reverse complement strand
GCTTTGAAGGCGAACCAGGCGACACGGAAGTCATCACGTATGCACAGCTACTAACCCGTGTTCAACGCTTCGCTGGGGTTCTACGCGGATTGGGTGTTGGCGAAGGTGACCGCGTAACGATTTACCTCCCGATGATTCCAGAGGCAGCAGTTGCGATGCTCGCTTGCGCCCGCATCGGAGCTGTGCATTCGGTAGTATTTGGTGGCTTTTCTGCTGACTCGCTCAAGGAACGTATCCACGATTCACAGAGCAAAGTCGTTGTTACATCGGATGGCGGCTGGCGCCGTGGTAGCCAAGTTGCACTAAAGGCAGCCGTCGATACAGCACTAGAAGACGCCGCCTGCGCTGGCATTGAAGCAGTCGTCGTGCTACGCCGTACGGGACAAGACGTAACGATGACCTCCGGGCGCGACCATTGGTGGCACGAGCTTGATGCATCGGCGCAACCAGTCGAAGAGCCCGTCAGCCTTGATTCAGAAGCACCGCTCTTCATCCTCTATACAGGCGGTTCGACGGGTAAACCAAAGGGCATCCTGCATACAAGCGGTGGCTACCTGACACAAGCTACGGCGACGATGAAGTGGACATTTGATGTTCGTGAGGGTGATGTTTACTGGTGTACCGCCGATGTAGGTTGGGTAACCGGGCACAGCTATGTGGTTTATGGACCACTATCGTGTGGCGCAACAGTCCTGATGTACGAGGGAGCACCTGATTTTCCAGCACGTGACCGTTTCTGGAAGATTATTGCGGACCACAAAGTATCCATTCTCTACACAGCTCCAACGGCTATCAGAGCGTTTATGAAATGGGGGACTGAGCACCTCGAAAAGCATGATCTCAGCAGCCTTCGTCTCCTTGGTTCGGTAGGGGAGCCGATCAACCCAGAAGCATGGATGTGGTACCACGAGCATGTTGGCCACGGAAACTGCCCAATCGTGGATACGTGGTGGCAGACCGAGACAGGGGCGCACATGATTACGCCACTTCCGGGCATCGTTGCTACAAAACCAGGCTCGGCAACAAGGCCATTTCCAGGTATTGACATCGATGTAGTTGATGAAAATGGTGAGTCCGTCCCAAATGGAAGTGGTGGATTCCTGGTGATTAGGTCGCCATGGCCAAGTATGTTGCGAACGCTGTGGGGCGATGACGATCGATACAAGAACGTCTACTGGTCCAAGTTCGGCGAGAAGAACCTTTACTTTGCCGGAGATGGTGCCCGTAAGGACGAGGATGGCTATCTATGGCTACTCGGACGCGTCGACGACATTATGCTTGTAGCGGGTCACAACATTTCCACGATGGAAGTTGAAAGCGCTTTGGTGGAACACCCTACGGTTGCCGAAAGCGCTGTCATCGGGAAGACCCACGATGTCAAAGGCCAGGCGATTGCTGCATTTGTTTCCGTTAAGGAAGGCATTGTCGCCGATGATGCACTGGCGAAAGAGCTGAAGACTTTCGTTGGTGCAAAGCTTGGACCGATATGTCGTCCTGATGACATTCTCTTCACGGCCGAGCTTCCCAAAACGCGTAGTGGAAAGATTATGCGACGGCTATTGCGGGATATCGCCGAAGGGAGAGCCCTTGGTGATACGACAACACTTGCCGACCCATCGGTTGTCTCAGGGCTTAAGTCCAAATACGAAGCAAACGAAGGTTAGGTAACCGTCGTGACCGTGCACAACCCCGGCGCCAATGGCTCCGGGGTTGCGTTATGTAGTGTGGTGATGACCTCTAGACACGAGGTTAGGATGGAGAATGCGATGCGAGCGGAATGGCAGCGAACGATTGGTTGTGGGGATGTCCGTGCGGAACACGTTGGGACAACCATTACGGTAAATGGCTGGGCAAACAGTGTCCGTGACCATGGACAAGTCGTGTTTGTCGATTTACGTGATCGCACCGGTGTTGTGCAGGTTGTCTGTGACCCGGCACGTAACCCGGAAGCAGCTGCAGCATTTGAAGATGCCAAAAAGGTACGCAGCGAATATGCGTTGTCCATAACCGCTAAAGTAGTGAACCGCCAAGATGGCATGGAAAATCCGCTGCTCGCAACCGGAGCCATTGAGCTCGAAGCGGTCACATTCCGCATCCTGAACACCGCGAAGACACTTCCATTCCAACTCGACCAGGATGCCGCGTCCACCAACGAAGAGCTGCGCCTTAAGTACCGCTATCTTGACCTTCGCCGGCCAGATATGTATCGCAAAATGAAGCTGCGCCACGACATCGTACGTTCCGTTCGTGCGTACTTCTATTCCCATGATTTTCTGGAAATTGAAACTCCCGTTCTGACAAAGTCATCACCAGAAGGTGCCCGTGACTTCTTAGTTCCAGTGCGTTTACAACCAGGCAGTTGGTATGCCCTGCCTCAATCACCACAGCTTTTTAAGCAGCTGTTAATGGTGGCTGGAATGGAGAAGTACTA
>JAURHZ010000035.1 GCA_030833025.1 Armatimonadota bacterium | reverse complement strand
AACACCCTCAAGTACTAGAAGCGTTGTTTGTAGTCACAGCACAGCCTGATACATCATTGGCTGCAACGATGGCAAATGCGGTTCAAACTGCCGTTCATCAAGGCATTCAACAGCGGGGTGAGTGGAGTGCACGCCTATCGGCGTTGATCACCATCTGTGAAACTGCGAGCACGACGCTCGAACTACGTGTTCCGGATGAAATCACCGAGCAAGCGAAACGATTACAGCTCCTTTCTGAGCGATTTGCGCCCGGCCAAGATACATCCGAGCTCGATGCGATTACAAAGGCAACTTTGGAAATGCTAACGGATCACCTCGCGGCAACCGACAAAGAACTTTCGCGCCTTGACCGTCTGGTTGTTGGTGCTATCAAAGAACGTGATTACTGGATGAATTCAGTCAAGAGTATTGAAGCCGAGGCAAAAGAAGGTGGATTTGAGCTTCATGCCTACACAATCTCAAATCCGTTCAAGCGCAAGCTGAAGGAACGTCAGGAGCAGACGCGTCTTCTGTACGAGCAGTGCAAAGTGAACCTTGAAAAGCAGGAGTCGGTTGTTGTTTCGCAGCAACAGCGCACCGCCAAAGAGTCGCAGCGCCATTCTGAGCGTAAAGCAAGGCTTCTAGAGCTTATAAGTATGCTCGAAAGCCCGCGACTTGGAATTACGGCTTCGGAGTAGAACGCAATATCGAGTGGGTTATCTCAATGCGTTGTTCCAGATAGTTTACTGAAGATGAGTGTTGCTGTTGTTTAGGCGACTCCTTGTTACGATTTCATCCATTGGATTCCAACGTGATGACTTGGAAACGAGGTGGTGGAGTAGCGTGCTATAATTGCGGGTCATGCCAAACCCAGTCTTTCTGACCCGTAAATCCGTCCTCACTGCTTCTGTCATCTCGTTGATTGCACTGTCAACTGGGGTGATGCTTAGTGGATGCCCTGGCAGAAATGCATCCGGTGGCAAAGTTCCGGGTGTCCTTCGTTATGCACTGACGGCGGAGCCTACAACGCTGGATCCTGCACTGGTAACAGATGGCCCTACAATCGACCTCTTGCACAATATCTATGAAGGCTTGGTTGGATGGAACGATAGTAACGAAGTCGTACCGCTTGGCGCTGAGAAGTGGGATGTTTCTGCTGATGGCAAGACATACACATTTACACTTCGCTCAGGTGTCAAGTTCCAAAATGGCAAGCCTGTAGTCGCAGGTGACTATGCATATGCAATCGCACGCTCACTTGATCCAAAGCTGGCATCACCTGTCGCATTGAACTATCTCGATGACATCGTCGGGGCAAAAGAATACGCGGCCGGGAAGTCCACGACGCTTGCGGGTGTGAAGGTCATTGATGACACACATATCTCGATCACGATTACCGCACCACGAAGCTACTTCCTCGGCAAACTGACATTCCCAACGGCATATGCGCTTGATAAAGCAGAAGTCGAGAAGGGCGAAAAAGTTGAGGATGGAGCCTTCACGGTAACATCCACCAACGTGGTTGGAACCGGGCCTTTTAAGCTCGGCAGCTATGTCCGTCAGGGAAAAGTGATCCTTGATGCCAACGCGGATTACTGGGCAGGTGCACCGAAGCTTAAGAAGATTGAGCGTCCAATCATTTTGGATGCTAAGACGGCTCGCAATCGCTACGATGCCGGACAGCTCGACATCGTAACTCTCGAAAAGGGAGATTACGAGCGCGACAAGGCAGATGCTAAGGTTTCTGGCGAGATTCAGACCTTTGGTCGTGCTGCGACGTTCTATCTTGGTCTCAACCAGACCCATTATGCACCGTTCAAGGATAAGCGCGTTCGCCAAGCTGTCGCCCATGCGGTTGACAAGGATGCGATCATCAAGACAGTGCTTCTCGGCATCAATAAGCGTGCCGAAGGCGTTTTACCTGAAGGCCTCCCTGGCTACGATGCGTCATTTAAGGGCCTAGCGTTTGATCCTGCAAAGGCATCGGAATTGTTGGCTGCAGCTGGCTACCCTGGCGGCAAAGGTCTTCCACCACTAGTGCTGAGCTTCCGTGAGAAGCAAACGGATCTTGCTAAGGCCGCGGAAGTGATGAAAGAGCAGCTGAGTAAGGTCGGTATCCCTGTAACTTTGCGCGAAATGGAGTGGGGAACCTTCCTCAAGGCCACGGACAACAAAGAGATTGATCTCTTTCACATGCGCTGGAGTGCGGACTACCTCGACCCACAGAACTTCCTTAGCCTCTTGTTGACATCAGGGTCACCGGAAAACCGCACCGGGTACACCAACAAAGATTACGATGCGATGTGTGCCGCGGCAGACAGTGAGCGAGATGCTGCAAAACGGATGGCGCTCTATGCCAAGGCTGAGCGCTTTGTCGTGGATGATGCGCCATGGGTTCCGATCTACTTCCAGAAGGACCTTGAGCTTGTTAAGCCATGGGTGAAGGGAATCAAGGATTCTCTGATGGGCCACTTGCCACACAAGACGACTACGGTCGAATAGGCTTTACAGATGCTCCGCTACGTGCTGACGCGCCTCGGATTGGCAGTTCCGACTCTTCTTGCCATTTCGTTTCTCGTATTCTTTGCCGCCTACCTATCACCCGCTGATCCGGTAGATATTATTCTTGGACAGCGGGCAGCACCCGAAGCAAAAGCGCGCGTCAGGCACGAATGGGGTCTCGACAGGCCTCCCCTCGAGCGCTACGGTAAATATGTTGTCGCGGTTGTCACAAAGGGTGATTTTGGACGCAGCTACCAAACCAAGGAACCTGTTACGGATTTCATCGCACGTGGCTTTCCAAACACGGCGATTCTCGCGGTTTCAGCACTTGGCCTTGCGCTACTCACGGGAATTCCTCTGGGCGTGATTGCAGCCATCAAACACAACTCATGGATCGACCGCTTTGCGATGGCTTTTGCGTTGCTCGGTGTCGCTACGCCGAGCTTTGTTCTGGCGCCAGTGCTTACGCTCGTACTTGCGGTACGGATGGGCTGGCTGCCTGTGGGTGGATTTTCTCTGCAAGAAGGTCTTGTTGACCCTGCAACATTTATTCTGCCGACAGTCGTTCTGGCTGCTAGGTCCAGTGCATTGATTGCCCGCTTGACACGTTCTGCGATGCTGGATGTCCTAAGTCAGGACTTTATTAGAACGGCACGAGCAAAAGGTGTGCGTCCAATAGGCGTATTGTTCAAGCATGCGCTTCGTAATGCACTTTCGCCCATCCTGACAGTCGCAGGCACAACGTTTGGATATCTCCTTAGTGGATCCTTCGTCGTTGAGACATTCTTTACCATTCCGGGAATTGGCAACCAAAGTATCACTGCAATCACAGCGCGCGACTATCCCGTTATTCAGGGCCTTGCCCTGCTGCTTGCGGGAATCTTTGTCGGGGTAAACCTCTTGGTCGATATCCTCCAAGGCTTTGTCGACCCACGTGCTCGTGTATCGGACCAAAAGGCGATTTGAGATGACTCCACGCGAAACATGGCAGCGCATCGCTGCAAACAAAATCGCCCTCGCAAGCATCATCTTTCTGGCACTGCTCATCCTTGCAGCGGCAATCGTTCCGATGATTCTGCCATTTGGCTACGAACAACAGCTACCGGATTCTCGCTTGCTCCCTCCAGGAGCTAAACATGTCATTGGTACGGATGACCTTGGGCGCGACATATTGACGCGTGTGCTTGTCGGTGCGCGCATTTCGTTGATGGTTGCAGTCAGTGTCGAATGTGTTGTCGTCTTTCTTGGCGTCACGGTTGGGCTGATTGCTGGTTATCGGGGTGGTTGGATCGACAGCTTGTTGATGCGTGTCACCGATGTGCTTTTGGCATTTCCGGATGTCCTATTGGCCATTTTGTTACTTGGTACGCTCGGCGCAACCAGCTCGCGTCCTGAAACATCTGCGCTATTGGTCGTCGTTAGCCTCGGAGTAACCGGGTGGCCACCACTGGCCCGTCTGGTCCGAGGGCAAGTCGTTGCACTTCGCCAGCGAGAGTTTGTGGATGCAGCGCGTAGCATCGGGTCCAGTCACGGCAGAATCCTGTTGCACCACATCCTGCCAAATCTCGTGTCGCCTGTGATTGTTGCTGTGACGGTGGATGCCGCCGGTGTGATCTTGGCGGAAGCAACACTTTCCTACCTTGGAATCGGTGTTCAACGCCCGATGCCAAGCTGGGGCCGTATGATTAACGATGCTCTGGACTTCTACAAGTCTGAGCCTCGATTAGTAATCGTTCCAGCTACGATGCTGAGTTTGACTGTCATCGCGTTAAACTTCCTCGGCGATGGCCTGCGGGATGCCTTGGATCCCCGAAAGACCCGTCGATAGGGCATATCTGGGTTACGGACTACCCTCAGTCTTGTATCAGTGACAGTAGCCAAGCATACTATTTCATTCCAACCGGTCCGAAGGTTTCACGTTGAACATTCAGGATGACTGTTCCCGGAATACCTGTGATCCCAAGCAAACCCGTCAGTAGGGCGAATGCAATATTGGACTTTGGCGCACATATAAACACGCTGCCTAGTGTCTGGCAATCGTCATAAATAGACTTAGATGCCATACGATCACCAATATCTGGCTCGCGCCGACATTGACTGTGTTTACTTGGGCGCTCTCAGTTGGTGATACTGGTATCGTAGCCGTTATCCAACAACGTCCGCTGCAGCGCTTCAGCACTCTTACGATCCTTGAAGGCGCCGGTTTGAACGACAAAGCTTCCTGCCAGGGGGAGAATCGTCGCAGAAAAGCCTTTATCTTTAAGCTCGCTTACCAAGACACTTGCTTCCTTACGCGTCGTCTTGATGCCAGCGATTCTGACACGGAACAACGCTAGCGTTTCATCCGCTGGTGTGGGGACAGACGTCTTGGAATCCTGTTTTGGAGGTGCAACCACCGGCGGAGTTTGCTTTGTTTGGGCCGGTTTTGCTGCTTTTACGGGCTCTGCGTCTATTGTTGGTGGCGGCGAATCGATAGGTGATGGCTCAGATGTGCCATCGTTTGAATCGTTCTTTTTCGATGTATCCACTTGGATATCTAACTCTTCCGGAGATGACGGAGTTGGTTCCGGTTCGTTAAGAGTCAGTTCCTCTGACGCCTTCGCGCTCGCCACCTTCTCGGCTGTAATGTCTTCAATCACCAGCTTCGGCACTTGGGTTTCGGCATTTGGTGCCGGGGTAGGGGCTTCAACCGGTGTCAGTGTTGGATCAGCCACGACTTGTTTGGCATTAAATGCTGGTTTTGTCGGTAGCACGGCATACCCGATTGCAAAGCAGCCGCCGACGATAACCAACAAACCTGTGCCGTATATCCAAACATTGCGGTCAACACTCATTGGAATTTCCAGTTTTCCCTTTTCGCTCAGCAACTTTTTGTATTCTAACCGGATTCACGTCAATCAAACAATCATCCAGCCAGTCCATGTGTTTCTGATGTTCGTTATCGCCGTTACGTGGTCCCGTACATTGCCAATCGTTGACATTACCGGCTCGAGCATTTACATGTTCCCACTTTACTAGCGAATCACTTCAGGAAGCCTACCTCGTTACTTGGGGGTGGGGCGGTGACCCAATGCCAGTAAGCGCTGACCTCCCACTAAGTGACTCCCTTCAAAGCGGGAAAACTCAACTGTGTCAAACCACTTCACTAGGGCATTGACTGTCGCATCCCTAATAAACGGACCGGTTTCCCAGAGCCCTCCGACGGCCCTGATCACAATGGTGTCCTGTCTGGTCGACGAACTTCTCTGCTTGGCTGCGCGCGCAAGTCGCGCGAGCCAGCCTCCAGCACCCACGAGGAGGTTGACTGCTTCACTATCGTGTTCAGCGGCGGCAATCGTCAGCAATGGCACTAAGAAACCACGACCGTGAATTTCTGCTTCACTACGTGCCCAAGTAGCAAAGTCTCCAGCATCCCTGGTTCCGGCGATGTCAATGACTCTGTGTATCAGTGGGGTGCATGGAAGCATTCCATCGAGTCCACGGATACAGCGCCTCACTAATTCGGTAGTGATGAAAGCGCCAGATCCTTCATCGCCATATTCCCAGCCGCGCCCACCGATGCGCATTAACTTCGAATTCTCAAATACGCATGCCAGCGAACCTGTGCCAGCAAGGAGCATCACCGCACCTTCCGTATCGATGGCAGCAGCCGCCGCTAGCTCATAATCAGGCACGATGTGCACATGAGCCGCTGGAAACTTGCATTCAATTGCATGTTTCCAAGCATCGACTACGCCTGGGCGGCTCACTTTTGTGATGCCTGCTACAATCACATCAGGTTGGACAATCGTTGGCTGTAACTCTGGTGGGCGACCGTCATCCGATGCCGACACAGTCCAGTCATTACATAGAAGCGTCTCATTCCGCTGGAGGCGAAAGCGCACCGACGTTCCTCCTGCATCTATCGTAAGGAGAACGTCCGGAGCCGGCTTTGCTTGCATCATAGCCACGTGATAATATCGCGCGGTAACGCTCCACGCTGGTGGAGTAGGCGAGATAGCCGGGGCATAGTTCAGCTTGGTAAAGCGCTCTGTTCGGGTTGCAGAGGACATAGGTAAAGTTCCTCTGATTCCGAGATTCCACTTTCAACCCACCGAGCAAGGTGGGTTTTTGTTTGACTGTTTGGCAGGAGAGATTCCCCATGTCCGATGAAGTGAAGACAACCACATATGCTGATTCTGGTGTCGATATCGATGCTGGTACTGAGGCTGTTCGCCAAATGAAGCAGCACATCCGATCAACATTCAATGCAAATGTTGTCGCGGATGTTGGATCCTTCGGTGGGATGTTCTCGCTTGCGGGTCAACTTGGAAGCGATCCCGTGCTGGTAAGCAGCATGGATGGCGTCGGGACCAAGCTGAAGGTCGCGTTCATGATGAACAAGCATGACACAATTGGCAGGGATCTTGTTTGGCACTGTATCAATGACATCCTGGTTCAAGGTGCACGCCCGATGGTCTTCCTTGACTACTTTGCAACTGGGAAGCTGGAGCCAAGCATGGCTGCAGATGTAGTAAAGGGGCTGGCAGAGGGCTGCCGCACAAACGGATGTGTCCTCATCGGTGGTGAGACTGCCGAAATGCCTGGGATGTACCAGGCTGGTGAATATGACCTGGCCGGCTGCATCGTTGGTATTGTCGACCGCGGAGCGATTATTGATGGCTCTACCGTCGAAGTCGGCGATGTACTCGTAGGTCTTGCATCCGATGGACTTCACACAAATGGCTACTCACTAGCTCGCAAGGTGTTGTTTGACGTGGCGGGTTTTGGTGTCGACACATTTGTGGATGCGCTTGGTACGACAGTCGGAGATGCTCTGCTTGCTCCGCATCGGTGCTATGCAAATGCATTGTTGCCACGACTTGTGTCCCATGAAATCCGTGCGATGGCCCATATTACCGGTGGCGGGTTTGTGGACAATATTCCCCGCTCCCTTCCCGATGGCACCGGTGCTGAAATCAGCCGGAGTGCATGGACAATCCCTGCACTCTTTAACCTGATTCAAGAAAAAGGGAATGTTCCACTGGATGACATGATGCGGACATTCAATATGGGCATTGGTATGGTTGTTGTGGTTCCTGCATCAAAGGCCGATAGTCTTGTAACTGAGCTCAATGCAAGTGGCGAGAAGGCATGCATTCTTGGACGATTGGTTGCCGGGGAAGGCGTAACCTTCATCGATTAAGGGCCGGTTGCGTAACCGTAAAACCCCTCCCTATTGCTCACGCAACAGGGAGGGGTTTGTCCTTTACGGGAACCTTATTGCAAGGCAAACGGCGGAGGGGCATATGCCTTCGCTGCCTCAGCCAAGCTTGCTCGCTCAATGTCTATCTGGTGATCATGATCCTTGCCCGATTTTGTAGTCGCAACGACGATATGAACTACCTCTTCAGGGGTATCGACGATTCGTAAGAGGTCGATATCGGATGCACTGATTTTGCCATCAGGGAGAACAGTATCCTTGAGCCAATTGACCAGTCCAGTCCAGTATGCCGACCCATAAAGAATAATCGGAAAGTTTGAAATCTTACCCGTCTGGACAAGAGTCAATGCCTCCATTAGCTCATCTAAGGTGCCATATCCACCAGGGAAAATAACAAATGCACTCGCGACCTTAACGAGCATCACCTTACGAACGAAAAAGTACCGAAAGTCAACGGATACATCACAGTAAGGATTCAAGTGTTGCTCAAAAGGTAGCTCGATATTGAGGCCAATACTCTTTACCGCCGCAAGCTTGGCCCCTTCATTGGCAGCCTGCATGATGCCAGGGCCGCCGCCCGTGACAATCGCATAGCCCATCTTGCCAAGCAGGCGCGCCGTGTCCACCGCCGCCGCATAATATGGGTCACCAACCCGAGTACGTGCACTCCCAAAGAGCGTTACTGCTGGACCAAGGTCAGCAAGCGCATCTAGTCCACGGACAAACTCACTCTGTATTCTGAGGACCCGCCAAGGGTCGCTGTGAATAAACGATGCCTCTTCCGAAGTTGGGGTGGCCAAGAGGCGTTCATCGGATGTCTTACCTGCAAATTGATCCATGGGTTATCAAAGTTCTCCTGAAAAACAATACGGGAGGCATCGGGCAAAAGTGCCACAATACCTCCCGTAATTGAAGATGTTCTGTCAGGCAGTAAAGAGTTTGACAAGCGCAGCATCAATGGATGCAACTCCGGCATCTCCAGCCGCACGGCTCTCCAAAATGCCATCCGCGTTGAAGACATAGTAATGAGGTACAAAGCCGGCCTCATTAAGAAAGGCATCTTTGACATCATGCATGTTGTCAATTGCACAACTCTCGGTAATCCCATGCTCGAGCATGCTCTGCTTTACAAGCTCGACATTTGTTTCGTCTTCAGAGCGGGGCATATGAATGGCTACAACTTTGAGTCCTTGCGGACCATATTTTGCCTTCCACTCCGCTAGGGCTGGAAGATTGTTTTTACAAATGTAGCATGACAGGGACCAAAAGTGAACAAGGCAGGGAGAGCCAATGAGGCTCTCCCGTGTTGTTTCACCGTTTATCCATTCGGTTGCACCAGCAAGCGATGGAAGCTCAGCGCCACGGCGAAGAGGCATGATTAGCTTCCTGGGGAAAGGTGCTTTGCACCTGGCTTCCAGTTTGCTGCACAAAGTCCACCGCTCTGCAGAGCCTGCAGTGTACGGATGACTTCATCTACGTTGCGGCCGACGTTCAGGGCATTGATGGTGGAGTGCTTTACAACGCCATCAGGATCGATAATGAACAGTCCGCGGAGAGCGATGCCATCATTTTCGATCAGGACACCGTAGTCAGCAGCAATCTTTTGTGTCATGTCAGCGATGATCGGATACGCCGTACCTTCGATTCCGTTTTCGGCACGTGGGGTACGTACCCATGCACGGTGGGAGTAGACGGAATCGGTGGATGCACCGATTACGACTGCACCGAGCTCTTCAAACTCATCGAGGCGGTCCGACAATGCAAGGATCTCAGTCGGGCAGATAAACGTGAAGTCGAGGGGATACCAAAAGAATACAACCCACTTTCCGCGGTAGTCGGAGAGGGACAGCGACTTGACATCGGATGCTGCGGTATCTCCAGGGAAGAACGCAGGAGCGGTAAATTCCGGGGCTGGTTTGCCAACGAAAGACATAAAAGTTTTCCTTATTAGTCGACATGAATCGCGACCGAAGTCAACGAAATATGCCAAATGTAGTTACACGCTAGTTTACCCGTTAGGAATACGAATGCACATATAACCATGCGAATATGTGAGAAACATTCTCAGTTTGCTAATCACAGTTCACATCGTTATAATTTTGGCGCGGCAGGGACCTTGAACTGGACACTGATTCAGAAAATAACCGACCCTGCAGGTGGAGATCCAGATGCCTTTTGTGATTGCGGAGCCCTGTATTGGTGTCAAGGACCGCTCTTGCCAGTCTGTGTGCCCAGTTGACTGTATCCACGGCGGGGATGACGATACCCAGCTTTTCATCAACCCGGACGAATGTATTGACTGCGGATTGTGCGAACCAGAATGTCCCGTTGATGCCATTTTTATGGAAGACGAAGTGCCTGAAAAGTGGAAGTCCTTTATTCAGCTGAACGCGGATCACTACAGTAAGTAAACGCCTAGAATAAACGAAATGCACCACTTCAACTTTGATTGGAGTGGTGTTTTTTGCTAATTATGACAACTACGAAAATACCTGTACGCACCTATGAGCTTGATAGCTTTGGGCACGTCAACAACGCTACTTATCTGCAATACTTCGAAGTTGCACGGTGCGAATGGCTACGGGATGCTGGACTTCCATTTCCTGAAATTCAGCGTGCTGGAATTCAAATCGTCATCTCCGATGCAGCTGTCAAATACTTGACTCCGGCCTTCTATACCGATGAACTTTCCATCACATGTGCATGCGAGTCGGCCACCGGTGCAAGCGTGACATTTACGTACACCGTTGACTGCGAGCATCGAGGAGTCCGGATTGCCACTGGAAGTACGAAAGGCGTTTGTATCGATGGTTTGACCGGTAAGCCACGACGCTGGCCGGACGCATTTCGAGCCATTTTTTGTCCCTAAGTGGTGTAAAACTGACAGAGCGACGAGCTAAACCTTCCGCCGGCCGCAAGGCGCGTTACACAACGCTTTGTGGGTCGATGTCAAACATGAGCATCGAGCGATGCTCTTGGGACATTGCATTAAGCTCGCGTCTCACTACTTGACGCAGAGTGTCATCCAATGGCCCTTTAATCAACACATGAAACCGGTGTTTGTTTCGCACCCTGGAAAGCGGACACGGTGCCGGGCCAAGCACTGTCAAGCCATTTTGCAGTCTTACACGTGCCGCAAACTCTGCTGCCGCACCTGCTGCTACATTTCCATCTTCATGACTCGCAATCACATTGCATAACCGCGAAAATGGCGGGTAATTCAGCTCACGCCGGTTCTCAATTTCAGCGCCATAAAAGGCACCATAATCGTGGTGCGCTGCTGCCTGGATTGCAACATGGTCAGGATTAAATGTCTGAATCATCACGCGACCGGGGACATCTCCGCGGCCTGCACGACCAGAAACCTGAGCAAGAAGCTGAAATGTACGCTCTGCGGCTCGAAAGTCAGGAACATGCAGCGATGTATCAGCCGCGACAACACCAACACACGTCACACCAGGAAAATCCAGGCCCTTGGCAACCATCTGGGTCCCGATCAATATGTCAGCCTCTCGCGTTCTGAACTGCTCAATCATTTCTGGAAGGGCATCTTTGTTGGCTACCGTATCTCGGTCCATCCGTAGCAGCCGCGCCGCGGGAAACAATCCTTGTAGCTCAGATTCTATTCGCTCGGTACCGATGCCATAGGACAAAATGCGCTTACCGGTACAGCTGGGGCACGTTTCGGGAGCACGCTGGGTGTAGGCACAGTGATGACAAAGGAGGGTCTCCGCCCCATGATGCAGTGTGAGCGAAACGGCGCAGTTTGGACACATCGGTACGTGGCCACACTCCCGGCAAAGCAGATACTTCGCAAATCCTCGGCGGTTGAGAAAGACGATTGCTTGGTTTCCTGAACCAAGTGACTCACTGATGGCATCTAAAAGCGATGCCGAGAACATTTGAAGGCCTGT
This sequence comes from Armatimonadota bacterium, assembly GCA_030833025.1. Taxonomy (GTDB): domain Bacteria; phylum Armatimonadota; class Armatimonadia; order Armatimonadales; family Armatimonadaceae; genus CAIRTT01. Next base: position 1,946 of record JAURHZ010000035.1, on the reverse strand, counting down.
CTTACCGGTTTTGATGCGTTGATCGATGATCTCAACATACGGCATCGGGCGCCCGGCTGGGCGCACCGTCATCTCAGCCAGCGTGTAGTCACCCCAGGATGCCTTGTAATACGACTCAACATTTGGCGTCGCCGACCCTAGAATCACAGCCGCATTTGTTGACCGTGCCCGAGCCAGCGCAACATCCCGAGCCTGATACCGAGGCGCACCAGATTCTTGTTTGTACGAGCCTTCATGTTCTTCATCCACGATGATGCAGCCGATGTTGCTTAGCGGTGCAAAAATGGCGCTTCTGGCCCCGACGACTACATCGGCCTTGCCCGCGCCGATCCGATGCCATTCATCGCGACGTTCGCCGTCCGAGAGGGCACTATGCAGTACCGCCACTCGGTTACCTAGACGGCCTCGAAACACACCCATCAACTGCGCGGTGAGTGCAATCTCCGGAACCAGAACGAGGGCTGTGCGACCCGCTGCAAGCGTCTTTTCGATGGTCGCCAAATAGACTTCGGTCTTGCCCGATCCCGTCACACCGTGCAACAGAATGGGCTTCTGCGCTGACGAAAGTCTCTCATTCTCAATCACCGCGAGCGCATGTAGCTGATCCGCTGAAAGAACATCCGGGCGCTTCCCCGCAGCCGTTAGGACAAGCGGGATCCTGTCCACAGGAGTGGGAGTGATTGCGACCAGCAAATCGCTTTCAAGACGCTTCCAGACGGTTCGTGCAATGCCGTGTGTTTCCAACGCATCCGCAATGGACACCGGTGTATGCGCTGGCAGTCCCGCGAGCATTTCAAGGGCAACTGCCTGCTGCTTTGCGCGCCGACGCCGCCGCGTAGCCTCGGCCGCTGCGACATCAGCAGTGACCGAAAGCGTTACGCATAAAACCGAACGCGCTGTCACCTTTGGCGGGAGGATTTGGTAATTCCGCTGTACTGCACCGATGCGGATGAGGGCATTTACCGATGCTTTGTCAATGTTTGTGCCAAGCGCAACCGAGACATCCTTGAGAGTCTGAGGTGCCTTGGTGTTACTTAGAAATTCTGCGAATGCGAGCTGGTTGTGTGCGACGGTTGAAACCGGGCGCAGCCCTGTCCAGTGGTAAAACTGCTCAATCCGTGCACTTTGCAGCTGTGGAATAGCCGTCCGAATCGACATCGCAAGGTCAGCCACATATTCCCTGGCAACCCACCGAGCCGTCCGCATCACGGAATCTGGAACGCATGCACCATCACCGACGACGCGCTCAAGCACATCACGGACGGATTTCTCAGCCACCCCGGATGGCAGGGCATCCCTACGCTGAACCACATAACCCAGCATCACCTGACGACCAAATGGTACGACAATACAATCGCCACTCTGCAGGGGGAGAGGGTGATCTAGGTGGTCGGGAACCGCATACGTGAACGGCTGGCGGAGGTTTGGAACCTCTACCTGAACAATCACATCAACGTAGCGGCCTGAGCTCAATCTTTACGCCTATTGCCCCATTACCGGAGCCTCAATTTTGATGACGCCAGATGACGTTGCCTGCCAGTAATGGAAGTCAGGGTGATCCTTTGTTCGAGCACCGCCTGCCTCACCATCTTGGTTCAGCGCAATGACAAGGCAGGTCGTCCCAAGGCAGCTCGGACGCAAGCGAATCATGTCTCGCATCGCCGCTTCTGCAGCCGCCTGTGGTGACATCCCCTGTGCCAATTTATTCACGGTACGCATCGCCATACCAACCTGCATCATCTGCTCGCCCATCCCAAGGCAAACTGCGCTCCCGATGCCTTGTTCGACATAGAGGCCTCCGCCGATGATAGGGGAATCTCCAACGCGGCCGGGCATTTTGAACGCAAGTCCACTCGTCGATGTCCCACATGCCAGCAGATTGTCTGTATCCATCACAATCGCACCGACGGTGTCACCGCCATCAATGTGCTGGTCGCCAGTCGCCT
>JAURHZ010000359.1 GCA_030833025.1 Armatimonadota bacterium | reverse complement strand
AAGCCGGTCGATCATCCAGCAGAGGTAATGTCCCTTAACATTGTCAGCAACCGTGGACGCAGCATTCGTCCAAAGACTGCCAACCAAAAGCGTTATGTCGATGCAATTGAAGACCACACGATCACCTTTGGCATCGGTATCACGCTTGCATCCTTTGGCACGATGCTCCTGATCAGCCGCAGCTTCCGTCAGGTGGTTGCACGTGGCGGTGCGCTTGCCCGTGACAATGTTGAGCTCCAGCGCACCCTAAGTGCTGCTAAGCAACGCTTGGAAGATGTCCGCAAGGAACAGGCAATCCAGGACAAAAAGCTGGTCGCTGCCCAAAAGGCTGCCGAGACCGCATTGGCGCGTCAGCAAACCGCGGAGCGTGCGGTCGTGACGGCGCAGCTGCAGTTCTCGATTGCCGATGAAAAATTAAAGGCTGAGACGGCTAGTCTGGCATCGACTAGGTCAAACCTTAGGCTAGCGGTTGCGCGTGTTGAGAAGGCGAAGCGGGATGTCCGTGATGCTCTTATGAAGCGAACGCTTGCGATGAAGGCATCTGCTGAAGCTGGTCGCAAGGCGCAGGCGGCGCGAAAAGAGGCTGGCGAGGCAAAGGGGCGCGTTGCGACGGCGGAGCGCGTGTTCGAAGCCGTGATGCAGCAGCAACGCGTGAGGCTGGCCGAACAACGCGAGCAGCTGAAAGAACTCGAGGATGCGGTTTCAAAGCAGCTGGCAAGCCTGCAAAGTCAGAAGCAAACGATTGAATCGCAGCAAGACACCATTGACATGCAGTCTAGTCGCCTCGATCGACAAAAGGAACAGGTTGAGGAGCAAGGTGCAGAGCTAGCCCGGTTGACACGTGATGTCGCCGAATTGTCAGCACGCCGTACGGAGGTCCAACAGGCCCTTGATGCGCTGTCAATCGAAGCAGTAACCATGCGCTCTGGGAAGATTACCTATCGAAACGGTGAAGAAGTTGCCCGGATGCAGGTGCCTGCAACCCGTAGTGTCGGCCGTATCCAAAATACACTTGAGACACTCCTCGCCGTTGCCGCGAAGAATGCTGAGCTCCGAGGAGCTAAGGCGACAAAGTCCAGCGCCCGGGCCGTTCGTATTCCAGATCGCAACATCCGACTGCCAACCGGGCAGATGCAAACGATTAGCGAGTTTGAGGCGCTGGCTGCTGCGGCTTTCAATATTGCCGCTGAAGGCGAACCCGTAGTCATCGTGCTGTTTGCGACATCAAATGCGGTGTCCGGCGAAGCGGTTTCGGTGGATGTTCGTACATTCCGGAATCCTCTCCTCTTTTCGGCAGGTACGGTACTGGGTGAACTTCCAGTCACAAATAGCATCAGCCGTGAAAAAGTCGCAGACAAGCTGTACCAACTCCTACGCGGAGATATTCGTCGAAAGCTGCTCAAAGCCGGCATCATCCCGCCTAGCCTCGGGACTGGTGTGGATGGCGAGCCGATTGGGGAAACCCGCATCGATGATGTCTTGAAAGTCCTCGACCTCGCGCGTTCCGTGAGCCGGTCAAAGATTGTGATCCGTACAGAGAAAGACATACGTGCTGGGGATGCAGTGATTTTGTCCTTTACGGCTGTTGGCATCGATGGCAATCCGCTGGGCGCGCGCCCGGATGATGCAGTGCCAAGCGTAGCTCCGGAGCCGTAGGCGGTGATTGTCCTCGCCATTGATCCTGGTAGGTCAAAGTGTGGAGTGGCGGTTTGCACCCCCCGGGATGACAGTGACCGTCCAAAGATTTTGCACCGCGAGGTTGTCCCAACGGACAAGCTGGTGCTGCATGTGACAGCTTTGGTGGATGCACATCATCCAAATGTTGTGTTGATTGGCGATGGGACACAGAGCGCGACGCTGCGTAAAGCGGTGGGGAAGTCGCTACCGGATGGGATGCGATTCGAGGAAGTCCCGGAGGCGTTTACCAGTCAGCGTGTGCGGGCTCGTTTGCAGAAAGAGTGGCTACCGAAGGGACTCGTGAGGTTATTGCCATCCGGTCTGCGCCCGCCTCCAAAGGCATATGATGACTACGTGGCGGCGCTGCTAGCGGAAGACTGGTTGCTGGCGCAGAAGCAGATTTCTGAACCAGACGGAAAATAAGAAACCCCTCCTATGCGTTGATGCTTGGGAGGGGTTTGCTCTTTGTTGCAATAGAGTGTGGATGTAATCCCTACCCGCGCATGTCCATTCCGCCATCAACGGTAAGTGTCATTCCCGTTACGAACTGCGCAAGCGGGCTGAGCACATGAACGGCAACCCTTCCATACATCAATAAGAAGAAGAAATCTCCTTCTCTCCTATGTTTGGTAGGGCTACAGATGTCAAATCTGCTACCCGCGCATGTCCATTCCGCCATCAACAGTAAGCGTCATACCCGTTACGAACTGAGCAAGTGGGCTGAGCACATGAACGGCAACCCTTCCATACATCAATAAGAAGAAGA
>JAURHZ010000358.1 GCA_030833025.1 Armatimonadota bacterium | reverse complement strand
TGGGGGCGAATCCAGAGCACGCTGATTTATTGGGCATTCTATCGCTGGAGGGGATTTCCAGAGGCTTCGAGGAAACAGACGCAAGTCACGGTTAAGGGGTTCTATTTTCACCTTGGAACTGCTCTGCTCGTGCGCTAGAGGATGTACGGGATTTACCGCGATATCGGTTCCAAATGAGCTTGAAAAATGGGGCATTCAATGGCTTGATACCGTATCGCAGGTTTGGTTAAACGTGTTCGCTGTTCAGCCCGGTGGAGGGGCGATAGGATGCAAACCATGGATGCTGCATCAACTGCCGACAAGGCGAAATCCCTCGAAGAAACACCCCTCTCCGTTTCACACGGAACCGTCACTGTTGGTGACAAGACACTTGCCTACACCGCAAAAGCTGGTTATCTGCCCATCAAGGACACGGATGGCGGTATCGATGCGCTTTTGTTCCACACGTATTACACCCTCGATGGCATCGATGACCCCAAGGACCGACCGCTCCTCATTGCTTTCAATGGTGGCCCCGGCTCGAGCTCTGTTTGGCTTCACCTTGGCACGATTGGCCCAAAGCGTATCGCGATGCTCCCGGATGGCTCCCTGCCACCACCGCCGTATATCATTGAGGACAACCCATTCACGTGGCTGGATGTCGCTGACATCGTCTTTATCGATCCTGTGCAAACGGGCTTCTCCCACGCAAAGGATGAAGAAACCGCCAAGAAATTCCTCGGCGTTGAAGGTGACTTGGACTGCCTCTCAGAGTTCATTCGTCTCTTCCTAACGCGTAACAATCGTTGGGCAAGCCCGCTCTTCATGGCCGGTGAGTCTTACGGAACCACCCGTGGCGCAGGGCTCTCCGGACGCTTGGTGGACATGGGAATTGCCCTAAACGGCCTCATCCTCATCTCAACCGTGCTGCACTTCCAGACATTGTCATTCGCAAATGGCAATGACCTTCCGTACGTGCTCTTCCTTCCAACGTATGCTGCAACTGCCTGGTACCACGGCAAGCTGGACCGCACACTACTGCGAAAGCCCGTGGAAGAGATCGTCCGTGAAGCCGAGGCATTTGCTATCGGTGACTATGCATCCGCGTTGATGCAGGGGGACCGCCTCGCACCGGCCGTTCGCACTCGGGTCCTTCGCCAGCTCGTCCGGTTGACTGGACTCAGCTCCGAATATTTGGAAAATGCCGATCTACGCATCGATATTTGGAAGTTCTGTAAGGAACTACGCCGTGCGGATGGCGTCGTTGTCGGACGACTCGACAGCCGCATCATGGGACAAGAAGGCCGCGGGACAGCGGATGGCCCTGAGAACGATCCATCGATGTCTGCGATTCGCCCACCGTACACCGCGGCGTTTAACCGGTACTGTCGCGAAGTCCTTGGTTTCCAGACAGACCGTAGCTATCAAATCCTTGGCGGTGCCTATGCAAAGTGGGACTGGGGCAAAGGGAATCAATACACGGATACGAGTGAGCATCTCCGGCAGGCGATGTGTCGAAACCCACATATGCAGGTGTTTGTTGCATCCGGTTACTACGACCTCGCTACGCCACACTTTGCCGCAGAGTACACATTTAGCCACATGGGCCTCCCGGAAGCACTGCGCGACCAGATTGCGATTTCTTACTATCCGAGCGGGCACATGATGTATATCGAGAGCGGCTGCTTGGAGCAACTTAAAGTAGATGTCTCTGCGTGGGCAGGACGTGTGCTTGGAACCGCTCCCGTAGAAGATGAAGGTTAGAACATCTAAGAATAAGGCCTCCGTAAGAGGCCCCGTTCAATCGCGTTTGTTTCTCCGTAGAAAGGATACATATATGTCAACGCAAGTCGTGCCCGTGATGCACATCGCCGATGTCGAAGCCGCCGTTACCTACTACACAACGGTGCTTGGCTTTACGGAAGACTTTCGCTGGAAAGACTATGCTGGCGTGAGCTGGGATGGGGCAGCACACCTCCATCTAAATGGTTTTGGTAGTGAGCCAGACCGTACCGGTAAAGGCCAGGCGTACTTTTTGGTTCCCAATGTGGATGAAGTCTATGCAGGGATGGTCGATCGTGGCGCAACCTTTGGACACCATATTGTCGACAACCCATACGGGATGCGGGATTTTTCGGTCGTCGACCCGGATGGCAACCGCTATACATTCGGCACAGACATCCCGGAAACGACCACTACAACGGACTAACTAGCCTTCAGGCGCGGTAAGGTGGAGGCGAATCTGGCCACGTTTGGCATCCCAGCTAACTGCCAGACGACCCTCCACACACGCACGCAGCCAGGTGCCAATCAGCTCCTCACGCCATCCCTGAAACAATGGGTTACGCGGGTCTGGGTTTGTACGCGCTCCCGCCAGCTGCTTAAGATCATCGGATGGTGCGAGCAACGATGGTGGCAGATCTGTCTCCATCGACCGCACCTTTACCACCGCCGCAAACAGTTCCAGCAACGCAGAA
>JAURHZ010000357.1 GCA_030833025.1 Armatimonadota bacterium | reverse complement strand
GTTAGAATACGGAACACAATGAAACGCTCCCGGGCGGTGCCCGGTCTGGAAGATGTACATGCAACTCGATTACCTGGACGACAAGTGGGATGACACGCTGGCGGCATCGATGGATGAAGCCGAGCTCCTCCGCTACCGGTCAAACCTCCTCGGCAGCGACCCACGCTTGACCAACTTTGGCGGTGGAAACACATCTGCGAAGATTTCTGGAATCGATCCGATCACTGGATCCGCCGTCGATGTCTTATGGGTCAAGGGCTCCGGCGGCGACCTCGGGACCATCAAGCGTTCCGGTTTTGCAACCCTCTACCAGGACAAGCTTGAATCTCTGAAGTCCCGCTACCGCGGCGTTGACTTCGAAGATGAAATGGTCGCGCTCTACCCCCTCTGTGCATTTGGACAAAACAGCACCGCGCCATCGATCGACACGCCGCTGCACGCATTTGTGCCTGAGCGGCACGTCGACCACCTTCACCCAGACTGGGCGATTGCGCTTGCTGCATCCGCAAATGGGCCAGCTCTCCTCGAGCGACTGCGCGAAGAACAAGGCATCCACCTTGTCTGGTTGCCTTGGAAGCGTCCGGGCTTCGAGCTCGGAGTTTGGCTTGAGCGTGCAATTGCCGATAACCCTGACTGTGATGGTGTTATCCTCGGCTCCCATGGGCTCTTCACCTGGGGACCAACGAGCCGTGAATCCTATGTGAGTACACTGCGCGTCCTCGATGCCATCGGCAAATTTGTCGTCCCACGTATCGAAGCACGCGGCGCGAGTCGCTTTGGTGGCCAGGTTGTGACAACCCGTGGTGACCGTGATGCTCTTGTCGCGGCCGTTGCCCCTGTCCTCCGCGGAGCCTTCACAAAGGCGAGCGGCAAGCGTTCGGTGATGCATTATCATGCGACTCCAGATGTCCTTGAGTTCGTAAACTCCTCCGATGTCGCAAAGCTTGCGGCGCGTGGAACCAGCTGTCCAGACCACTTCCTTCGGACGAAAGTCAAGCCGATGTTGGTTGAGTGGGATGTCACAGCGGGTACGGAAGCAGACCTTATCGCTGCTGCAACGGCTGCGCTTCCAGCTTATGCGGATGACTATCGCGCTTACTATGAAACAAATCGTGAGCCGGGTAGCCCTGCGATGCGTGGCTCGGATCCAAGTGTGATTCTGATTCCCGGTGTTGGCCTCCTAAGCTTTGGTAAAAATGCAGCAGAAGCGCGCGTAACCGGTGAATTTTACACAAATGCCATCCATGTGATGGACGGGGCGACCAGCCTTGGCGATCTCGCTCCAGCCGCAGCAGACATCGAGGCATCGATGGTATGCGATAACTACGTTTCCTTACCGGCGAAAGAAGCCTTCAATATTGAGTATTGGGCGCTTGAAGAGGCGAAGCTGCAGCGGATGCCAGCTGAAAAGGAAATGGCCCGGCGTGTTGTGGTGGTGGTCGGCGCTGGCCCCGGTATCGGCCGCGCGGTTGCCCGCCGCGTGCTGACCGAAGGTGCGGTCGTCGTCTGCGCCGATATCCAGGCATCCCTTGCCGAAGAAACCGCATCCGTGCTTCGCAGCGAGTTTGGCCGCGATGCAGCCATTGGCGTCGCAGTTGACATCACAAATCGTGAGTCCGTACAGCAAATGTACGCCACCGCCGCGCACCGCTACGGTGGCATCGACACCGTTGTGATTGTTGCGGCAGTGTTCTTCGCCCCGGATGAAGCGGGCAACCTGCCAGATGCTTTGTTCCGTAAGACGTACGATGTCAACGTCTATGGCTCATTTGTCGCCGCGGATGAAGGTGCAAAGGCGCTTCTGCGTCAGGGAAGCGGTGGCGATATCGTCCTCGTTTCGAGTGCAAATGCGCTGGTTGCGAAGAAGGGTTCAATCGCTTACGACACCAGCAAGACAGCCGTCAACCACCTCGTTCGTGAGCTGGCAGTGACGTACGCTCCAAGCATCCGAGTGAATGCGGTGGCCCCAGCAACTGTGGTCAGCGGCTCGCAAATGTTCCCCAAGGACCGCGTCATCGCAAGCCTTGCGAAATACAAGATTGAGTTCGACCACGATGAAGATGAGGAAACGTTGCGTGAGCGGCTTGCGGAGTTCTACGCACAACGCACCCTTCTCAAGGGCCGTGTGAGTCCAAAGGAAGTCACGGAAGCGATCTACTTAATGGCATCCCCGCGGCTTTATCTCACCACTGGGCATGTTGTCCCAGTGGATGCAGGGCTTAACGAGGCATTCCTGCGCTAAAGGAAAGGTTTGCGCCAGTTGGCCGCCTACGAAACGGTGGTCAGCTGACGGAACCTACGGTGAAACGGCCTGGTGTAGCGCCGTTCCGGTGACCAATCCGGATTGGCAAGCACAACGCGGTCAAAGGTACCCCGAAATGGCCTGACCATGACACGGGCAAGACAGTCTGCAACTAGCTCGGGGTGAGCCCCGTAGGCGCCCGTTCCAAATGGCGGGAGCACCACGCGGTCGTA
>JAURHZ010000356.1 GCA_030833025.1 Armatimonadota bacterium | reverse complement strand
TAGGTTGTTATCATCCCAGAGCATTTTCATGCGCGTTCGCCACGTCGGCCGCGGCTTTAGGTCACCTTCGATATCGACAAAGTCATCCGACCACGGCGCGTTTTTCCAAAATTCCTTAGAGAGATCACCATTGATGTTCGGTGCGATGGTTGCACGCGGGCAGAGATAGCCTTTTGGATGAGGGATGCGCATACTTGATTCTACGTCAGAGCGACCATCACGAATCATCGCGAACGATTACACCCTATAAAACCAACAGCCCCTCTACATATACAGTGCAGAGAGGCTGTTGAGAGTTCGCATTCTCAGCGAAGACTACATGCGGGCCTTGAGCTCGCGGTCGATGTCGTCGAGGAACTCATCCGTGGAGCGGTATTCGTGATTCTTGTCGATCAGAATCGCAAGGTCCTTGGTCATCCGGCCGGACTCAACGACATCCACGCAGACCTTCTCTAGGGTCTCGGCAAAGCCGACAACATCTGGCGTGTCATCAAAGCGGCCACGGTACTGCAGACCACGCGTCCATGCATAAATGGATGCAATTGGGTTGGTACTCGTTGGCTTGCCCTGCTGGTGCATCCGGTAGTGGCGGGTAACCGTTCCGTGTGCAGCCTCTGCTTCAACCGCAGAGCCATCCGGGCTCATCAGAACACTGGTCATCAGACCGAGTGAGCCATAGCCCTGTGCAACGGTGTCGGACTGAACATCGCCATCGTAGTTCTTACATGCCCAGAGGTAGCCACCGTTCCACTTGAGGTTGGATGCAACCATGTCATCGATGAGGCGGTGCTCATACGTAAGGCCTGCCGCTTCGAAACGAGACTGGAACTCAGTCTCGTAGACGCGCTGGAAGGTGTTCTTAAATGCCCCATCGTAGACCTTCATGATCGTGTTCTTGGTCGAAAGGTACACAGGGTAGTTGCGTCCAAGAGCATAGGTCATACAGGCACGGGCAAAGCCTTCGATACTGGAATCGAGGTTGAACATACCCATCGCAACACCGCTGGACTTGGCCTTGATCACTTCACGAGTGATTGGGTCGCCTTCGCCATCCGGTGTCCAGGAAATGGTGATGGTTCCAGCGCCTGGGAAGGTGAAGTCCTGAGCGCGGTATTGGTCGCCAAAGCCGTGGCGGGCAACGACGACAGGCTGGTCCCAGTGGCTTACGAGGCGTGGAACGTTCTTGCAGATGATTGGCTCGCGGAAGATGGTGCCATCCAGGATGTTGCGGATGGTTCCGTTTGGCGAGCGCCACATTTGCTTGAGGCCGAATTCCTTGACACGGGCTTCATCAGGGGTGATGGTCGCACACTTGACCGCAACGCCATACTGCTTGGTCGCATTTGCCGAGTCAATCGTGATCTGGTCATCCGTGCGGTCGCGCGCTTCGATACCCAAGTCGTAGTACTTGAGGTCGATATCGAGGTATGGCAAAATCAGCTGTTCGCGGATTTTATGCCATATGATGCGCGTCATTTCATCGCCATCCATCTCAACAACGGGGTTTTTAACTGGAATCTTTGCCACGTTCTGGCTCCTTATTCTCTAAAAAGTGTAGTTTACAGTGATTAAACGGCGGGGATGACTTACGGCAGGTGCATCCCCAAAACCCGAATCCAAACAGCCTTGCGACTAGTGGGCCATAATCCGCGGAAGCGTACCTTCAAAGGCATCCCGCGCCGCATCGATGGAGACTTCCAGCACACCCGGTAGCTCAATCTTGTTGCGACCGGTGACCTGCCCGATAAACACGGCTTCGATACCATGGGCTTCTGCAATATCCAGCAGTGCGGTTTGCTCATCCCCGCCCTCGCGGACCGAAATAACAACGCGACTTGCAGCTTCACCGAAGCAGATTGCGCTCCATGGTTGGTCACCAAAGTCGGTCACCGACAGGCGAAGCTCGACACCGGTGTTGCCAGCGAGTGCGGATTCGCAGACAGTGACAAGAAGGCCGCCATCCGAGCAGTCGTGGGCGCTCTTGACGGTGCCCTTTGCAATCAGCTCCCGTGTTGCCGCCTGGACAGCGAGCTCGCCAGCCATGTCAAGCTTAGGAAGCGTGCCCGTCTCAAGTCCATGCTGGACATAGAGGTACTGGCTTCCACCGATGCCACGTTCATCATCCGAACCCACCGGGCGGAGAACATAGACGAGGTCATTGACATCCTGGAATGCGAGCCCAACCGGCGCGACATCTTCCGGGAAGACCCCAACCATGCCGATCGTCGGTGTTGGATGAATAGGCCCGGTTGGCGATTCGTTGTAGAAGCTAACATTTCCCGAAACCACAGGGGCATTGAAGAAATCACAAGCTTGCGCAAGACCATGCACACACTGGGTGAACTGCCAGAAACCGGTTTCCTTCTCAGGATTTGGCATATTCAGATTGTCGGTTGTCGCAACGGGGACAGCGCCAACGCAGCTGAGGTTACGGCTGGCTTCGGCAACAGCATGCTGTGAACCAAGGAATGGATCGAGGAA
>JAURHZ010000355.1 GCA_030833025.1 Armatimonadota bacterium | reverse complement strand
CAGGGCGGGCACCGTCCATGATGGCAATATACAAAATGCCGAATCGAATTCTAGTCGTCCGCCATCATGGATGGTCGACCCACTTTGCCAGTAATCGCTACCGCCTAGCCTAGCCGAACGTGAAAGTCAGCGGATTTCGCGTTCCATCCGGCGACCTCGGCACACACGCGATGCATCCACCGCGCAAGCGCAACACGAGGTTGATTAGGCATCTCTAAAACCATCAACCAGCTAAAAATCGAAACGCGCGAGCCGGCACAGCGGCTGGCCCCTACGAAGAGTTTTTTAATCAACCCTGCAATTGCATACACACCATCTAAATTAAAATAGAAAAACCCTCCCCGCAGCATTACGCCACAGGGAGGGCCTTTCAACTCAAACGAAAACCCTTAGCCAAGCTTAAAGCGGATCACATTCCATGAACGCCCCGCGAGGGTGACATTCAACTTACCGCCATCTGGCTGGCCTAGTTTGACATCGGATGGCGCCACATTGTTCGGATTCTCAAGCGAGTTCACTGCATTCATATCCGGATTTGCAATCACCGTGTGGCTAAGCGGGGAGAGCTTGCCAAACGAACGCAGATCCAATGTCAACTCACACTGCTCGCCGCTTGGCTCACGGTTGATGACAAACAATGTCAGTTCAGAACCATCTTCGCTGAGGACGGCCTGCTGCTTAATTGTCGGTACACGCTCACGGGACTTTGCGTCGTAGAGAGGCGCATCGACAACCGCGCGCAGCGCGGTGCCACGTCCGTAAACGCTTGCGTGCATCAATGGCCAATATGTCGACTGACGCCATGCGCCGCCGCCAGGGACCGTCATAATCGGAGCGATGACATTGACTATCTGCGCGATACAGCCAATCTTCAAGCGGTCAGCATGCTCGAGCATCGACAGGATCATCCCGCCGACGACAAGCACATCCGCCATATCGTAAATGTCTTCAAGCTGAGGACGAACATCATCCCAGCGCTCGCCATTCTGATTCCAGTCGCCCGAGTGGTACCAGACGTTCCACTCATCAAAGCTAAGGTTGATCGTCTTCTTCGACTTCTTTGCCGCTTTTACTGCATCACAGAGCGCTGCTGTTTCTGCGATGAAATCGCTCATGTTGTCAGGCTCAGCAAAGAACGAACCGAAGTCCTTTTCGCGGTTGGCGTAGTAGGTGTGCAGTGAGACGTAGTCTACATTTTCGTAGCACTCGTGCAGCGATTCCCATTCCCACTTGCCAAAGGATGGCATCGAACGGGCACTTGAGCCACACAAAATCGTCTCGATACGGGAGTCGGTCCACTTCATCAGCTTTGCAGACTCATTTGCGATGCGGCCATATTCATAAGCCGTCTTCGCACCCATTTGCCATGGGCCATCCATTTCATTACCAAGACACCAGACCTTGACATTGTGGGCATCCGCATAGCCATGTGACTTACGAAGATCGGAGTACTTTGAGCCACCGGGATGGTTACAGTACTCGACGAGGTTTTGCGCTTCGGCAGGTCCGCGAGTACCGAGGTTTACTGCCATCATCGGCTCCGTGCCGACCTTCTTCGCCCAGTCCATAAACTCATTGGTGCCGACTTCGTTTGTCTCGGTCACGCCCCAGGCGAGCTCAAGGCGGCGAGGGCGATCTGCCTTCGGGCCCACGCCATCCTCCCAGTTATAACCGCTCACAAAGTTCCCGCCTGGATAGCGGATAATCGGCATCTGAAGTGCTTTCACGAGCTCGATAACATCTGTGCGCCAACCCTGTGCATCCGCAGTTGGATGTCCGGGCTCATAAATACCTGTGTAAATGTGGCGTCCGAGATGCTCGGCGAAGCCTCCGTAGACCCGTGGGTCGATGGCGGAGAACGTGTAGTCTTTATCTACAGTGATGTTGGCCTTAATCATTCGATGATCCTCGATGCAGCATTGCGTTACAGAAAGTATTGCACCTTTGCTGTATTTCAACCGGGGTATCAGGCAAGTTTCGTTAAAACGTGCAAGGGGATGACTTGCGATTGATCGCATTTGCAGGACTTTGAAGTAAATGTTTTGAATGTGCGGTGCGTACCGGCTAAGTTTGATGTGAAAAGGTGACAGATTAAAATGGCAGTTGACCGTGGCTACAGAATCCCAGTGGTGGACATTGCGGGCGAGACGCAGCGACAGTTCCTCGTTGACCGAGAGCCTGGTCAGTATCTCGGTCATCCCACGACTGTTCTCCTTGATGACAATAAAACAATTCTGTGCGTTTACCCAAAAGGCCACGGGAAAGGCCCGGTTGTTTATAAGCGCTCTACGGATGGCGGAAAGACCTGGTCACAGCGCCTCCCGACGCCCGCAAACTGGACGACAAGCGGGGAGTGCCCGACACTGTTCCGCCTGAGTGGTCCGGACAACAAAAAACGTCTGGTGATGTTTAGTGGGCTTTTCCCCGTACGAACGGCGGTTTCCGAGGATGATGGCCGATCATTCACTGAGCTGCGGGCGATTGGG
>JAURHZ010000354.1 GCA_030833025.1 Armatimonadota bacterium | reverse complement strand
TTAAAGTAAACGCCGACTCAGCTAAAGCTCATGTCGCTGCATTATCATCTCGATAACCGGGGTTATAATCGCAGCCATGGGCTTTATTGTTGACCTCGGAATCATCCTGCTCTACTTCGCCGGCATCTCGGCGATCGGTCTCTATATGGGCCGCCGTGAAGAGAGCCTGAAAGACTTTGCGCTCGCTGGCCGGCAGGTTCCTTGGTGGGCCGTGATGGCAAGTATCATCGCCGCCGAGACCAGTGCTGCGACATTCTTGGGAGCTCCCGGAGAAGGCTTTGCCAAGCGTTCCCTTGCCTATGTGCAGCTCACGATGGGCGTTGTCATCGGACGCTGGGTTGTCGCAAATGTCTTCCTCAAGCCCTATTACGATTACAAGGTCTACACCGTCTATGACTACCTCGCGGTGCGCTTTGGCCCGCGGTCAAAGAGCATCGTCAGCGCACTCTTTCTGATCATGCGGACGCTCGCGAGCGGGTCGCGCTTGTTCATTCCCAGCTTGGTGATGGTCCTTGCGTGGAAACTCTTTGTCGAGCAACAAGGCAAATCGATTGCGTTCCAGCCCGTTACGTCAGTCGGGCCCTACCTTGTTGCGATTGGGGCTCTCGTCCTCCTAACCGCTTTTTACACAACAAAAGGTGGCATCAAAGCCGTCATATGGACCGATGTCGTCCAGGCCTGCATCATGTTCGGCTCCGCCATCGCCGCCATCGTGTTTCTGCTCAACCAAATCGGTGGATGGTCAGCGCTAACGAAAGCCGTTCCCGCGATGACACGCATCGATGGCTACTTTGTCACAGGCTTTGAAACCACAGGAAATCTTGGCTTCGTCGGCATCATCAAGCATATCTTCACCGGGGATTACACAATCTTTTCGGCGGTCTTCGGCGCGACCATGCTAAACATGGCGATGTTTGGGACGGACCAGGACATGGTGCAGCGGATGCTGACCGCGGAGACCCACCAAAAGGCGAAGCGCTCGCTCCTTTCGGCAGCCTTTCTAGACATCCCGATTGCCGCGATCTTGACGTTCATCGGGATACTGCTCTTCGTCTACTACCAACAGGACCCACGCTTTATGCCAAAGTCCAATGCAGATATCTTCAGCAGCTATATCCTGAATGTGCTTCCCGTTGGCCTCCGAGGGCTGGTGCTCGCAGGCGTGTTTGCAACCGCGATGGGTTCGCTGTCTGCGGCGCTCAATGCCCTTGCTACCAGTGCGACAAACGACTGGTACGTGCCGTTTCTGGTGCGCTCGGGTAAGTATTCCGATCACAATGCGATGCTTGCCGCGCGGTGGTTCACAGCCATTTTTTCGCTGTTGATGTTTATCGTCGCGGGCATCTTTGCCTACATGAAGGTCGCCGATCCGAGTATTAGAATCATCCCTGTTGTGCTCGGAATCGCATCGTATATTGTTGGCCCGATGCTGGGTGTTTTCTTAATCGGGATGCTGACGAAGGACCGAGGATCAGATACCGGTAATGCCATCGCTGTCTGTGCTGGTCTGCTGAAAACGGGCATCCTTGGCTACTTTCAGGGGGTATCGAATATGTGGGTTGCGCTGATTGGTTCTGGCGTTGTCGTTGCGATTGGTATTTGGTTTCGCACACCCGCTGCTGCGATCGCGCTGGCTGCCCGTGCTCGGGAGTCGGGGATTGATGAAGGGGATGTCCCGATGTTTTTACGCAAGCATTCAGGTTGATTAGGCCAGAAAACGCCGTAAATGTGGTTGTAAGGCACTATTTTCAGCGAATTGTGGTAATGGTGAACAATGCCTAAGCGACCAGACACCGCCGAGAATCACGTGCCCCGGGACCCGTGGTCTCTCACCATCCTTCGGATTGCAGGGATTCATGTCCGGTTGCATGCGACATTTTTGCTGCTCCTCGCGTGGATTGCATCCGTGGACCGTAAGGCACTCCCACTCTTTGTCGGTTTGTTTATCTGTATTCTCTTGCACGAGCTTGGGCATGCGCTGACCGCAATTCGCCTTGGGTATCCCATCCGCCGGATCACGATGTACCCAATCGGTGGCGTGGCAACTCTGGAAGCACAGCCATCCCCAAAGCATGAATTTTTCATCACCATCGCGGGTCCACTCGTCAATGTGGTGATCGCGGGTGTGATTTACCTGACTTTGCGCGTAACGCCCGGTGGTTTACCGGTCGTTTTCTTTGATGGGATCCGGTCGTATGTGCAAAATCCGGACACGGTGCGCTCGTACTTCACGATGCTCGGTCTCGCAAACGCAAGCCTTGCGGTCTTCAATTTGCTACCAGCATTCCCGATGGATGGTGGGCGGATTGTACGGTCGCTCCTCGCGATGCGTATCGGGCAGGTTGCTGCAACCCGAATAGCCGGGCGTGTCGGACAAGTGCTTGCCGTAGCCGCAGGCTTTTATGGTTTCTTCTCAGGAAACATCACGTTACTGATCATCGCGGGTTTTGTCTTCATGGGAGCTGGTCAGGAGATTTCGGCAAGCCAGAGTACAGAT
>JAURHZ010000353.1 GCA_030833025.1 Armatimonadota bacterium | reverse complement strand
CTCGACAGCCTTGCGCTTTGGACCGTCCAGCATTTCGCGCAAGGGGCGCTCGCCCATTTGGACGCCCGCGAAAACGGCCTGCATGGCGTAGTAATCCTTTTGCAGAATCGGGTCAAACTTGTGGTCATGACAACGCACGCAGTTGATGGAAACGCCAAGCATCGCCTTACCAATGACATCAATTTGGTTGTCAAAGCGGTCAGCCTGCTCCTGGCGGACATCTGTGGGGGAGTGCTTCCCCTCACCAAGCCAGAAGAATCCTGTTGCCGTGATGCTCTCATTCCAGCCGGTAACCTTGTCAAACCGTGGGTTTGCAAGCGTGTCGCCGGCAAGATGCTCGGTTAGGAAGCGGTTATAGGGGACATCTTCGTTGAATGCACGAATAACGTAGTCACGGTACTTCCACGCATTTGGCATGTCGAAGTCAAATTCATGTCCTAGCGACTCACCGTACCGGACGAGGTCCAGCCAGTGACGACCCCAACGCTCGCCGTATGCCGGCGCTGCCAATAAACGGTCAACGACACGCGAATAGGCATCGGGGCGGGTGTCCGCAAGAAATGCCTTGATTTCATCCGATGTCGGAGGCAAGCCCGTAAGGTCGAAGGTCACACGGCGTAGCAGCGTCCGCTTATCAGCCTGAGCACTTGGTTTCAGGCCTTGAGCGGCAAGCCCAGATGCTATAAATGCGTCGATAGGGTTGCGGACCCACGCTTGGTTCTTTACTTTAGGGACTGTCGTCGGCTTGACGGGGATGTACGCCCAGTGCTTGCGCCGCTGCTTCATAACATCCTTGAAGTCTGTGGATGGAGCCGCTTTTGGTGGAGGTGATGCACTGTCAGCAGGCATCGGAGCACCGCCGAGAATCCATGCTTCAATCGCAGCAATCTGTGCCTGAGGAATGCGTCCCTTTGGAGGCATCATCAGGTTATGGTCGTCATACTTGATCGCCTCAAGCAGTATCGACTTCGCTGGACTCGCAGCATTTATCAGCGCGCCACGAGGACCACCTTTTCGAATAAATGCGGGAGAATCCAGTCGTAACTGGGCTTCCTGAACATAAGCACCATGACAGCCCGTACAGTGCTCAGCGAGCACAGGTCGTACGGACCGTTCAAAGGTCTCAATCGTGACAGGAACCGACGTCTTTGTTTGTTCATCCTGACCAGCGGCCGGCACACGCACAGCAAATGCTGCAGCGGAGAGTGCAAGACCGATGGCGAGGGCACCATTGCGAGCCACCATGTTGCATCGTATCCATTCGGTATCACCGGATGCAATGGCATAGCCAGCAATTATGCCCTCTTATCGAGATTCCAAGGCGAAATGTCGCCTTGCGACTATTTTGCCCCGGTTGCCTTACTATACGCAGTGCGCCCGCCAACCACTGGGACAGATATCCGAGTACCTGCAAGGTCTACACTCAGCTGCGTCCCGGGTTTTGGCCAAAGCGTAAATTCTTTGTCACTGGACAGAATCATCAATGCGATCCGCTTGCCCGCCGGGATAATCTGGTCATCCGGTTGGAGATCAAATGTGACATTCACAAACTGACCCTTTTTCAGCGGCACGCCGCGTTCCATCGCATGAAAATCCCCGCCAGTGGTCAGAGATTTCGCATTTTGAGGGTCAGCCCAGCCTCTGGTGATTAGATTCGATGTCCCAATCTGGCCATCTGCAAATGGCAGCTGCACCAAGTAAACGGAGAGGTTGGCGGCCGCGGCACTTGATGCCAGCCGCAGTGTTACACGCGCCGTTCCAGAAATATGGATGGGTTCCGTGAGTTCTGGGGTGGCGTAGAGCAGGCGATTCGGTGATGAAGAAGCTTTTGCCAGCGTTGGGGCATCGATAGCCACATCATCAATCAGCGTTTCGACGGCCTTGCCGCTGACTGGGGCGAAGGCTAGCCCGCCAAGCGCCGCGCCTCCCTTAGTTGGATGGAGGACTACTTGTGCTGCATCTGGATGCGGATAATCGGCATAGGCAGTTGGGGCCATGCCGTTGCCACGGGGTGATCCCGCTGCCCGCTCACGCACAACATACGATTTAGGACCGTTCTCAATGCCATTCTCAACGCCGTAGAGGAAGCGACTAAACCATTTGTTCATCAACTCAAGTGGTGGATCGCCGCCATGACCGCCTTGATGGAAGTACTGAACGAGAGGTACCTTGCCTCTGACGGCATTGCTGATTCGAACACTATGCTCGGGTACGACATTCCAGTCGTTGAAGGCATGTGCCATTAAGACGGCACACTTAATGCCACCCGTAAACTTCAGCAGATCACGCTCAGCCCAGAATGCGTTGTAGTCACCCGTTAAACGGTCTTGATTTTCCGCAAAGCTGCCATCCCGGTATAGCTTGTCGCTAACCGGACGCGTTTTCGGATTACCACTATGGATGCGGCAACGAGGCCTCTTGTTTTTGTCCTGTCGCCACCAACGGCAACTGGTGGCGACGACATGTATTATTATTGCCCCAACGTTGATGTTACCGATGGGGATTTT
>JAURHZ010000352.1 GCA_030833025.1 Armatimonadota bacterium | reverse complement strand
GAACCCACGGTAGCTTGCACTACTTCCGCTTTCGAGGCGGACGCACTAGACCACTATGCGACCTCTCCGTATCAACACATGCAGGGGTCTAAGCTGCACGAAATAGGCATCCCGTCTAAGGGATTCGAACCCCTGACCTTGCCCTTAGGACGGGCCTGCTCTGTCCAGCTGAGCTAAGACGGGACATCCCCAAACACACCGGGTGCGAAAAAGAATATCATGCAAACAGGTGGGCGCACCACATCCCCCGTACGATTGCATGCTAACGCGATGCTCGCAGCTCCTTACGCAACATAAATTTCAGTGCAGACCACGTCGCATCCACCGCACAGACTTTGACATCCACCAGACCCGTCGGCAAAATCCACTCCCGAAGCCGGTCTTCCGTAATATCCGTCGGAACACCGCTCGTTTTCTTTGGCCAAGAAATCCACAGCATCTCGGCGCCAGTGAAGCACTCTCGTACGGATGCAACCAGCTCACGTACATCAGCTCCGGATGCGGTGAACAAATGAATAGCTTCAGCATCAGATGGCTGGACGTGCTGTAAATCTGGCCAAACATCCGCGAGGAGTGGCACTACTGTGTCAGGCATCCCAGTAATCGCAACCCGCATCCCAGCCTTATAACCGAGCTTTGCCGATAGAGGCTTACCTGAGTACCCGGCTGTCGCTACGGTGGATTCATTAGTGTATGAAGGCATTCGCTACGCTCCGCCAATACGAAAACGCTCGCCGCCAAAGTCCAAATCACCCGATACCGCCCAGTCGGCGGCAACTTTACCTAGCAAAACGGTGAACTTAAACCCGTGACCGCTGCATCCACTGACAAGTAAAACATTGCCCGTGCCCGGTGCTGTGTCGACGATGAAATCTTCATTGGGAGTGTTTGTGTATAAACAGACTTCCGAGTGCATGACTTGCCCTGACACCCCGCCGAAACGCTCCTCCGCAACACGCAGCGCTACATCGTCGTCGCTACCCCGCACAGCACGGTCATCCACCACTGGGTTGACAACATCCCCCATTTGATGCCTTGCGATTTTCAAACCATCCAAGCGCCCATCCAACGGAAATCCGTACCAATACGTCGATGCATCAATCCAAACCGGCATCCGGTCCGGCGCACAGTGATACTTCGCAGCATCCTCAAGACCAACATACGTCACCTGCTGCCGCGTCACCGTCAAAGGCAAACCTAATTCAGGGAATAACATCGGCAAATACGCACCACCCGCCACAATCACTTTGTCGTAAAACCTGATATCGCCACACGCCGTACGCACGTACACATCCGTCTGCGATTCACGAACATCCACAACCTCGACACCCGCTCTGATTTCAGCTCCTGAATCCCGCGCCAGCGCAACCTGCGCCTCAACAATCTCACCGCTGCGGAGAAATCCAGCATCCGCATGAAACACAACCACTTCGTCATCGGAAAAGCGAAATGCTGGAAAACGCTGCATAGCATCGCTCGATGACATCACCGTGTGTGCAACACCGGTGCTCAACAGGGCAGCAATGGTCGCTTCTAGCTCTGGATGACCACCCGGGGCAAAGGTAACCCCACCGCATTTGACCATCAGGTCGCGCCCGGTCTTTTCACACAGAGCTTCCCAAAGTGGAAACGCGGATGTCATTAGGTTTGAGTACAGCGGATCGGGATAGGCGTAACGGATGATGCGGGAGTTACCGTGACTGGACCCACGCCGATGTCCGATTTCAAAGCGCTCGTAGCCCGTAACATTGTGACCAGCATCCGCAAGGAAACGTAGCGCCGCAGAACCGGTTCCACCAAGCCCAATGACGGCGATATCCATAGCCATTTACCTCTGTAAACGAGTGGGTTAGCGGTTACTCACCACAATCCAAATGGACCAGCCAATACCGCCAAGCACGGTCAGAATGGCAAGAACAGCAAAACCGCGTCCAAAGACGATACGGGCCCACAGCCACGCAGCCAGCTGACCAAGCTCCGGGAGCGCGGCAACTTTATCCAGCTGCTCCATGTCCCAATTCAGCGAATGCAGGACATCCGGGTGGCTAGCTTTGCGAATGCCATCCCGTACTGCAACTCGAGCTGCTTCAAGTCTTTCCTTATAAACGCCAAAATTCGGGCTCTGCCTCAGAGATGCGATGGCATCCTCGGGCGCGGAAACTGCGGCCGAAAGAATACGATCTGGATCCGCCGCCGAAACAGCTGTCGGGATTTGCTCAGCGTGATGCGTTTCTGTGTCTGCTTCATCATCAGCATCTGCTGTTACATCAGCATGTACAACCTCTGCACGGACATTGCCACCAAAGTAAACGGGGAGTCCGCTGGGTGCATCCGGGACAAAGACAACTTCATCGGAATCATCCGGGGTGCTCGTTTCTTCCACCGGCTGCTCGTGATTATTAGGGGACATATTCGGCTCCTAAAAAGACTTTGGGGACCCGGGTGGGTCCCCAATCGGCTACGCGATTTACTCGGCAGCTGGCAGTGGCCGGCCACGGTGGCAAGCCTTGTAG
>JAURHZ010000351.1 GCA_030833025.1 Armatimonadota bacterium | reverse complement strand
TACAACTCCAAGATGGTGCTCGAGAGCCTCGAAGGAAAGAGTGCAATCTTCCCCGCCGAGCGTGACTTCGAGAAGGGTATGACTCTCAAGAGTGCCGATGGAACCACTCAGCTGAATATCGACTCAGATGGCATTTTGCAGTGGAAACACGGAAACCAGCTCGTTGACGTAGTCGATACATCGGAAGTGCCTATTTCAGCAGTGTCGATGAATGCAGATGGGAATATGCTTGTTTTCAAACAGGCTGGAATGTACATGGTTTTCACGCCGAGTAAAGGTGCGCGAGGCCTCGAGGAAGTGCTTAACCAATTCAGTGGCACAGATTTCCAAGGGGATTCGCAGCTTGGGATGATTCTCCCGGAGGATATCCGGGGCGCGACGTGGCGTCCTGATGGCAAACAGCTCACGGGCCGCCTCTCAAGCGGAACCTTTGGAGATGCCCGATTCGAATTTGATGTGGAGAAGAAGTGATGACAACAACTGTTTTACATGCACCTGACATTATGTGCGGTGGATGCGCCGCGAGTATCCAGAAGGCTCTCTCGGATGTCGATGGCATCGGTGGTGTTGATGTAGATGTCGCTGCCAAGTGCGTCTCCGTTACACACGATGACGCATTGGTAACCATTGATCACCTCGTCACACGGCTTGACCATGCGGGCTTCTCTGCAACGCCCGTCGAATAACGTATCTAGACGCATATCGTCTATGGCGTCAATCAACGGGCTTGACTTACGAGTCGAGAGCTAAACTTTCCGTTACACGTATGAACGTGGAATGATGCGTTTCAAACGGTAATGAGCATAATCGCCTCACACCTACGCAATAAAAAACCAGCCTACTAAGGCTGGTTTTTTAGCTTTCGAGTACGGAACTACGGTTTAGCGATGTGCCTTGATATACATCAGCGCGGAACGAAAAATCGTGAGTTCACCCATCTCCTTGGTGATGACCGCCATCGCGTGGTCATCAAACCACTTGAGCTCTCCTTCAAACGTCTGACCGTTCAAAAGGTAGAAAGTCGCAACAGTCTTCTCGTCACGTAAACGAATAAACTCCGCAGCACTGATTTGTACGTGAAATTGGCGTTCGCGCCGAGGTCCCAAATCCATATTCGTAATCCTTTATTTGGCCGCAGCGACAATCGCAGCGAAATCTCCAGCCTTGAGGCTTGCGCCACCAATCAGGCCACCATCGATATTAGGCATCCCCAGAAGCTCTGCTGCATTGTCAGGCTTCATGGATCCACCGTACTGGATGCGTACCGCTGCTGCTGCATCATCGCCGGCAACTGCCGCAACAGCTGAGCGAACGACACCACAGACACGGTCAGCTTCTGCCGCATCACAGGTCTTACCCGTACCAATCGCCCAAACAGGCTCATAGGCAAGGACGAGTCCCGCAACCGCATCGGCATCGATGCCAGCAAGTGCACCGCGCACCTGAGTGTCTATGACGGAATCTGTAACGCCTTGTTCACGCTCAGACAGTGTTTCACCGATACAGACAATCGGAACGAGTCCCTGTGCGAGGACGGCTTTGGTCTTTCGGTTTACAGTCTCATCAGATTCGCCAAAGTGCGCAAGGACTACATCGGTGAAGTCAGGCTCAGCCACGCCGTAGCGCCCACGGGTTTCCGAATGGCCAAGGATGACGTAGCGAACGCCGACTGCTTTGAGCATTCCCGGTGAAACCTGTCCGGTGTAGGCTCCGCTTTCTTTCCAGAAAGCATCCTGTGCACCTACAGCAACCACAGAGTCATCTGTCGTAGCAACCACAGTGGATAGGACGGTGTACGGTACGCACAGAACGACATCTGCATGCGTCGTTCCAGCAACGGCTGCTACGACTTCTGCAGCAAGCGTTGATGCTTCATCAGGGGTGCCCTTGTTGAGCTTCCAGTTACCAGCAAGTATTGGTCTTCGTGACATGGATAGTGCCTCCGTTATTCCTTGTTATCCAGCGCTGCGAGTCCAGGAAGGACACGGCCTTCAAGGAATTCTAGGCTAGCGCCTCCACCGGTCGAAATGTGGCTCATACGATCCGCATAGCCAAGTTGCTCCACAGCAGCAGCGGAGTCACCGCCACCAACAATGGTTATTGCCCCAGCCGCTGTTGCATCTGCCATCGCATCCGCGATTGCCTTGGTACCCTTAGCAAAATTCGGCATTTCAAAAACGCCCATCGGACCGTTCCAAATGACCGTCTTAGCGGCGCGGATAACGGCTGCAAACTTCTCAATGGTTTCAGGACCGATATCGAGTCCTTCCTGGTCAGCAGGCATAGCCGTATTTGGCACAATGGTGCTTGGAGCATCATTGCTGAATGCACCAGCAACAACGCAGTCGACGGGCAGTACGAGCTTTTCGTTTCCGAGGAGCTCTGCGCAGTATGCAAGTGAATCGCTATCAAGAAGTGATTTGCCGATTTCACGTCCGGCAGCCTTGTTGAATGTGTAGGACATTCCCCCACCAACAATCAGCGAGTCAACCTTTGGTAGGAGTGCATCGATGACCTTGATTTTGTACTTGACTTTT
>JAURHZ010000350.1 GCA_030833025.1 Armatimonadota bacterium | reverse complement strand
GGGGACGGCCGTACGTGGATGGATACGGTAAGCAATCGTTTGTCCAAAAGGATATCGCCGCAGGTGGCGCTCTCCTCGATATGGGCGTCTACCACATATCAGAAATGCTCCATTTATTGGGCAATCCAGGCATCCTCCGCGTCAGTGGGCGGACATTCCAAAAAGTTGAGCTCGATGAGCTCCGCGCGCAGGCTGGCAGATATTCTGTGGAAGAGCTTGGGTGCGGCTTTGTCAACTTCTCTAATGGTGCCCTCCTTGAAATAGCCGAGGCGTGGGCAATCCACCTTGACAGTTTTGAAGGATCGTTCATCGTCGGTGATAAAGGCGGCATTAGGTTGAGGCCATTTTCTCTGCATCAGCCACATGGCGACATCGATGTCTCCGGCGGCGCAGACCTAGATGCCTTTACGTACCGGACACGTAAGCTGCGCTCCGATGACAACAATACCGACCCACTGGAGAGTAGCCAAATGCACTGGATTCTCGCATTGCAGGGCCGGGCAGAGCTCCTGAACACCGCCGAGCTCGCCCTGAACACGATGCTTATATCCGAAGGGATTTACCTCTCAGAGGAGCATGGACGGGAAGTCACCGTGGATGAGATCAAGGAGCGCTCCGTCGCACGGAGGCTACAGGTGTAGGTTTGTGACTGAGACTTTGTGACTGTTCCACGAACAGTTTTGTCAATGTATTGAAGGCGAGCCGTATTATCAGGGTCCGATCGACTAAGGAAATTATCATGTTGTTTCGTAGACAAGAACCTAGTTCCGCCAAACGGGATGGCCACTTGGTCACGCTCACCCACCCTGTCCCGACACTTACCGGGGTCAAATCAGAGTGGCTAAACACAGACAAACCCATTGTGTTTCCGCCCGGCGTTGTCAGCATCGTGCACTTCTGGACGTTTGGATGCATCAACTGTAAGCGTAACCTGCCCCATTACCAAAGCTGGTGGAATGCGTATCGCAAGGAATTCACCGATGGACGCCTCCAAATGGTTGGCGTCCACACTCCTGAGCTCGAAGATGAACGTAAATACGAGCGCGTCGTCGCGGAAGTCAAAAAGAACAAGATTGAGTATCCCGTCCTCGTCGATGCTAAGGAAGAAAATTGGAAGCGCTGGCAGCAATCGATGTGGCCGACCGTCTACCTCATCGACAAGCACCAACGCGTCCGCTACTACTGGAACGGTGAGCTCGAGTGGCAAGGCGCAGGTGGATACAAAAAACTGACGCGATTTATCGAGGAGCTTCTCATTGAGAAAGGTCCTCCAGCCAAACCAAAATCGTAGCCACTAAACGTATTACACTTAATGGCCACTGACACATCTATGCCAGTGGCTTGGATTCCTTAGCGATAAACGCATCCGGGAAATCTGCAGCCCGCTTGTCCCCAGGAGCCCGCAGGTCCGCCTGCCCACCCATATCTGGAAGCAACGGAATCTGCATCCCACCGGTCTGCTGCAACATTTGGAAAAGCTGCGTGTTCATTTTTGCCGCCACTTGACGGTGCTTCGGATCACGGATGAGGTTCTTCGTCTCAAGTGGGTCGTTCTTTAGGTTGTAAAGCTCATCGAGGTCCCAGAGTCCCTGTACCCGGATGTACTTCCATTCCTCGGTACGCAATGCATGAACCGTAGGCGTGTGGGGGAAATTACGCTCCCAGTAGTACTCGTAGAGAACACCATCACGCCATGACTTATCAGAAACTCCCTTTAGCAGGTGCAGGTATGAACGTCCATCCATATTGGCAGGAGCCTTGACTCCAGCCAGCTGGAGAAATGTTGGCGCCAAGTCAATGTTTGCAACAACCTGCGGGAGCGGTGTGCCTGCGGCGAATAAAGTCGGACAGCGCATAAGGAGCGGAACGCGCATCGATTCCTCGTACGCCGTCCGCTTATCAATAAGCCCATGCTCTCCAAAGGCAAAGCCGTTGTCGCCCATAAACACAACCAACGTGTTATCTAGAATGCCCTTAGCATCCAGCGCGGCTAGAATTCGCCCAACAGAGTCATCAACAGCTAGCAATGTCTCACAATAACGCCGATGATACTCTTGAACATCGAGTTGCCCATGGTACGGAAAGTCAACTCCATGATGACTGGAGCGCTGATCGCTCACCCAGCGAGGTCGTCCCTGCGGGTCGATATCTTTTGCTTGCGAGACAGGTGTCGGGACGGTCTTTCCGGCATATCGCCCCTTATGACGCTCCGCTGGCACAAAATTCGAGTGAACCGCTTTGTGGCTGACATAGGCAAAGAATGGCTGGTCTTTTTGAAGCGATTCAAGCCAGCTCACGGTGTAGTCAGTCAGCTCATCCGTGATGTAGCCCTTTTGCGGGACTTTCATTCCATTGATGTTCAAGCCGCCTGGATTTGGCATATATGTGCCCTGACCGCGAAAGCTGACCCAATGGTCAAAGCCACGCTGTGGGGCATCCGAGTCACCACCCATATGCCATTTGCCAAAAAATGCCGTTTTGTAGCCGTTCTTTTGCAGGAGCTGCGGGAAGAAGACCAAGTCCTTGGAAACGGGATTGTTGTTGTCGACCACACGGTGCTTAT
>JAURHZ010000034.1 GCA_030833025.1 Armatimonadota bacterium | reverse complement strand
AGCGCTAACGGAGCTGCAGACGCTGAAGAAGGATAAAAACCTTCCTGATTTGCAGAGCAACCGTGAAGCACAACAGCAGGTCGTCACTGATTTGCAGATTGCCTATAACACCGCGCGTGCTGCATCGATAGAAGCTCAGCGGAAGATCGAGAGCAGCCGAGAGCGCCTCAAGGTCATCCCAACGACAAAGAGTGACATCCCATCCGCAGATGCTGATCCAACCGTGCAGTCGTTTCAGGTCAAGATTGATGAACTTGAAACCGAGCTGACATCCCTTGGCACAACACTTGGCCCAAGTGCTGATTCGATTGTTGTCAAAACAAAGCAGCTGGCGGAGCTGCGTGAGCGTTTGGTGAAGTACCGCAAGTCGACACCTATACGGACCGCACGGTTCAATCCGGCGTATGCAACCCTGAATGAGCGCATTATTCAGCTTGAGATCGATGCATCCGCTGCAGCCACGCGTGCTGCAGGTATTGCGACATCCCTGAAGGCTGCGGATGCCCGCCTAAACCAGTTTCCGCTCTGGGAGAACTATTATCAGCGCCTCGAGTCACGGATCAAGTCCAGTCAGGAGCGCTCAAAGTACTGGTCCGATCAGGCACAAAACATCGAGCTGCGCCTAAAGACCATCAGCACAAACATCCAACCGATTGAACGTGCCCTCCTACCAACAATCCCGATCCGCCCTAAGAAGCAACAAAACATCATCCTCGCCGCTGTCATCGGACTCGTGCTTGGTTTTGCGATTGCGTTATTACTTGAGCTGCTCGATGACCGTATCAATAGTCCTGAAGAAGCTGAGCGTGTCCTCCGCTTGCCAAGTCTGGGGCATGTCCCGATGGTGGAAGAGGAAGGCTTACGTCTCATCCGCGACATTTCGAGCTTCTCTCCGCTGATGGAGTCCTACCGGAGTCTTAGAACCAACCTAAACTTTGCGGCAGTTGGCAATGAGCTTCGGACCCTGCTGATCACGTCATCGGTGCCATCCGAGGGAAAGTCAACTACAGCGGCAAACCTTGCGATGGCTCTTGCCCTCGATGGAAAGCGCGTAGTTATCGTGGATGCTGACCTTCGTCGTCCAAGTCAGCACAAGCTGTTCAAGGTTGAGTCGAATCCGGGTCTCACCGATGTGCTTGTCGACTCGCATACATTGGATGATGTGATGCAGCCTTCCAATGTCGAGAATGTTTGGATAATTCCTGCTGGTTCGCCGCCGCCGAACCCAGCTGAGCTTCTCGGTAGCTCTGCAATGGAGCGTGTGGTTGAGCAGCTAAAGGAACGAGCAGACATCGTTCTGTTCGACACACCACCGACATTGCTGGTGGCGGATTCGATTGTCCTTTCTGCCCGCATGGATGGTGTCGTTCTTGTGGTCGCATTTGGTGACACGAAGAAGGCAAGTATTCGCCGTTCTGTTGAGCTTCTGCAACGTGCCGGCACATCGGTGCTTGGAACGGTCCTCAACCGAATCTCAAGTCCTGGTGGTGGATATTACTATTACTACGGTTACGGCTATGGCTATGGCTATGGCAAGTACTACATCCCAGGCAATGTGGATACTCCTGGCAAGGCTGTCGATGGACCAGCTGAGCCTGCCGCCGTCGAATCATCGAGCACGGAGACAAAGTGATGCAAGTGAAAAATTCATTGGTTGCTATGACCTGTCTTGTGGCCATCGGAGGCATCGTCGTGACACCAGCGCACGCGCAAGCCCCTGCCGCTGCGGTTGCATCCGATTACAAAGTCAAGGTAGGAGACACAATCTCCATTCAAGTGCTGAACCATCCTGAGTTCTCCATCACGGGTACACGAGTACAGAACGACAACACCATCAGTTACTTCTTTGGTTCGATAAACGTGACCGGTAAGACCGTTTCGGAAATCGGAAAGTTAGTCGTCAAAGCAATTATCGACGCTAAGCAGCTGGTGAATCCGGTGGTCTCGATTTCGGTAGCCGCGCGAGAACCGATGACGGTGAATGTCTACGGCGATGTCCGTAATGCCGGTAAGGTTGAGCTACGCGATGGGATGCGGTTATTGGATGTCCTTGCGCTTGCAGGTGGACTTCCGTCTGATCGCTATGAGTTCTACAAACTGGTCGTTTATCGCACGGCTGGGCCGGTGACTGTGGATGTATCCAAGCTGTATACCGGTGATCAGAAACAGAACATTTCACTCGAAAGCGGTGACAACATCATCATCGATGAGTCCGATCCTAGTGAAACCATGGTTCGGGTTGTCGGGGAAGTCCGCTCACAAAGCAGTATTGTGGTGCCTCGTGATGGCTCCATACTTGCCGTATTGAACACGGCTGGTGGCGTTACACCGAGTGCAGCGCTCTCACAAGCTAGCATTGTCCGAAAAGGCCAAACGATAAAAGTCGACCTCCGAGGCATTTTGGAGACCGGCATTGTCAAGGGCGGAGTAAGGCTCGAGGCTGGCGATGTTCTGGTCATCCCGCAAAACAAAAAAGTCTTTCGGACAAACGGCGCTACACAAAAGACGGGTGAGATTACCTACCCGGATGACCGTTCGTTAACACTGTTTGAAGCACTCTCTATTGCCGGTCTTCCAGCGCAGAACGCTGACCTGAAGAATGTACGCCTTACGCGGCGATTAGCCGATGGCAAGGATGAGACGACGACGCATAACGTGGAAGTGATGCTTAAGGGTGACATGACAAAGGATGTCGCAGTAAAGCCCGATGACAGTATCTTTGTTGAGCCACGCATAGGTAAGAGACGGTTCAGCTTGCAGGATGCGCTCTGGGCTGTGACCACGGTCACTGGTTTGCTACGACTGTTTAGGTAGGGCGTGCTACTTCACGTAACATCGATGGTCCGCAGCTTGCTGTTCCGGTATTCCGGAATAGTGAGCTGTGCTGTCATGCTTTTATTGCCATTTACTCTTGGACTCTACGGAATTGATGAGCCAAGTGCAGGAACTCTATCCGAGCCTTTGCGCATCATGATTGCGCTAATCCTTGCGGCAATCATCGGTGGGAGTATTGTCCAATACCCAATGGTCGGCTTTTCTATCCTAGCCGCCTTTCTCCCGTTTTTGGGATTGATTCGCCGTGAGCTAATTCCAAGCATTGGTTACCAGTCCAACGAACCCCTAACTCTGATCGGGGCTGCTGTAGGCACGATTCTCTTCATCCGTATCGCGAGTAACCGCTGGATTACACTGAAGAACTTCACCGTCAAAATCGCAATCGCATTACTTGCTGTGATGATTGTGCAGATCTTCAACCCAAATCAGGGTGGAATTCTGGTTGGTCTTGGTGGCGCGTTGTTTTACATCGGGCCATTACTTTGGTTTTTTGTTGGTAGACACCACGGTGGTAAACAGACCCTTGCCAACGTCTGTACTGTAATTCTTGTCACATCGGTCATCGCAGCCATGATTGGACTTCGTCAGCAGTTCGGCGAAATGTCCAATGTGGAGCGCTACTGGATGGTTGTGTCCAAGTACAAACAGTTTTTGTCGAACGATGTCGTTCGTGTCTTCGGTGCATCCCTGTCGTTTGGTGAGTACGTCACCTTAATGTCAATGGGGGCGATGGTTGCTTGGACGCGCTTTTTGCAACGAAAGTACCTCTATGCGCTTCCATTCTTGTTCATCGCCGCCACGATTTTTCTATCCTCTTCCCGTGCCGGTGTTGTGATGTTGCTTGCTGGATGCATCATTTCCTGGAGCTTTCTGGATAAACGTGCCGCGACACGTATCCCCCGGATTGTGCTCGGCGTCGGTATTGGTATTGCCGGCCTTCTCCTTGGACTGAACCAGACTCGTTCGCTAACCCTTGACCGAAACGCTGCCATCTTCGTTGAGCACCAGGTCGAAGGTCTTACCAACCCTCTGGGGTCTGAGCGCTCTACTGCAGCAAAGCACGCCGGTCTGGTTGAAATCGGATTTAGCAGTGGCATCCGTAATCCAATTGGACAAGGCCTTGGGTCTACGACCATCGCTGGCCGTCGGTTTAGTCAGGGTGGCACAGACAGTGAAGATGGAACATTTTCCACAGAGCTGGACTTTACGAACATCATCGTTAGTACTGGCATCGTCGGAGGCATACTCTACATTATTCTGATGGGCCGGATGTCGTGGGTGATCATCAAGCTATGGGACATTCGACGTGCATCAACATCCCTGGAATGGATTGCCATCGCTGTCGTAACGTTTGGAAACTGGCTGCAAGGTGGCTATTATGCGCCGAGTATTCTCATTTGGAGCTGCTTCGGGATTATGGATAAGCTGTTGGAGCAAGAGGAGATTGTCCTTGTGCCTAACAAAATCGTGAGCAGCGTCATATCTCTCCTCCCTGAGAGATTCCGTCCTATTGGACGCACAAGGCTGTCTCATTAATGAGGATTGCTATTGTTTCGCGTTATGCCCGTAAAGGGGATGGCCAAGGGCGTGCAAATCGCGAAATTGCCATCGCGGCATTGGCTGCTGGACACAATGTTGTTCTATATGCGGATCAGGTTGATCAGGACATTTTGGATGCTGGTGCAAAGTGGATCCCTGTTCAACCAAAAACACGCTCGAATGATCTCGCCTACGGGTTACAGTCCATCGCAGCGGCCAACCGTGCACTGAAAACTAGACGCTCCGAATACGATGTTATCCACGGTTATGGGTGGACTCTGGATGGAGCACACCACATCAACACGGCCCAATTCGTACACACGGCATGGCTGCGCCATAGCATGCATCCTAGCCGGATGTCATCCGGCCCTTACGCGCTCTATCAGCGACTATACACGACACTTAACGCGTGGGGAGAACGAAAGACCTTTCGGGATGCCCGAAGGGTAATTGGAGCATCATCCACGATCAGGCATGAGCTCACGACCCTGTGTGGGGTAGCGGATGCCAAGGTCGGTGTTGTGTTAAATGGTGTCGATCTAAATGAGTTTTATCCGGGGATGGAAGACCGCACAGCGCTAGGACTCCCGGAAGGTGTCTTTCTCGCTTTGTTTGCTGGCGATATTCGTACTGGCCGCAAGAACCTCGATACTGTTCTAAAGTCACTCGTGATGCTCCCTGATGTCCACCTTGCGGTTGCAGGGCGGGTCGCTGGGAGCCCCTGGCCAGCGCTTGCAGATGACCTTGGACTTGCGAATCGAGTGCATTTTCTGGATTTTCGAACCGATCTTGCACAGCTCATGCGCGCCGCAGATTGCTTTGTATTTCCATCGCGGTACGAAGCCTGCGCCCTTGTTCTCGTGGAAGCGCTCGCCAGCGGCCTTCCGGTAGTTACGGCAAAGACCACCGGCGGTGCTGAAGCCGTTGGTCAAGACGCGGGTGTAGTGATTGAAAACACCGAGTCGGTCGCAGAGCTTACCGCGGCCCTTCAAGCTGTTTCAGAACATCCAGAGTTGCTGCCCGCGCGCCGTGAAGCTGCCCGCAAGTGTGCTATGCCGCTTACGTGGGGAAATATTGGAGCGGCGTACCTACAGCATTACGCGGATGTGGCTGGTTGATGTCAACCCAAGGGGCTCCACACAAGCTCGTCATCCTCCCAAATGTGGATGAGTTTCCGAGCGTCAGTATGTCCCGCTTCCGGCGGGGATTTCTGGAGCGGTTACCGTATCACCTCGGTGCAGCATGGAACCTTGATGTCCTGCATTGTTCAGGTGTTGAGCCGTGGATGACGTGGCTGCCGGATGCATCCCAACAGAGGCTTGCCAGCATTTATGGACGCTGGGTGAAATATCCAAGTGCGATTCGTAACATCGTAGCGGATGTCTACCATATCCTCGACCATAGCCATGCAACACTTGCTGGTTCCATCGACCCAGCGAGAACAGTGGTCACATGCTTTGACATAATCCCGCTGCTGTATATGAAGGGCATCGTCGATGTACCATACAAACCTTGGGTACTACGCTCTTTCCTCAAGCGGATCGAAGCCATGCGTCGCTGTGCAAAAGTGCTTTGCGTCTCTGAGTCGACTCGAAACGACTTAATGACCCATGCTGGTTTTACAGCCGAGCAACTAAGTATCATTCCAATCGGACTTGAAGGCGACTTTCAGCCATTGCCACCGATCGGGATGTCGCTTCAGGAAGAACAGCTTGACTTCGCTGCTAGGCATCGCCTCGATTCGCGTAGGTCTTATATCTTGCAGGTTGGCACGCGCAATCGTTATAAGAACACGCCGATCGTGCTTGAGGTGTTGGCAAAGCTGAAGACAGTGATGCCCGATGCTGCATTACTACGCGTTGGCGCTGATTTCTTTGAGGACGAAAAGGAAATGCTGGAGAGCCTTGGCCTTGGTGGGGATGTTTTCCATTTAGGGCGTGTGAGTGAAGCGGATCTACGTGCGGCGTATCGTTTCGCAAAAGCGCTACATTTTCCAAGCTTGTATGAGGGATTTGGATGGCCTGTGATTGAGGCGATGGCATCCGGGTGTCCTGTTCTTGCGAGCGACCGGGCCAGCCTTCCGGAAGTCCTTGGTGATGTAGAGTACTCAATCGACCCGGATGACATTGAAAATCAGACCGAAAAACTCCACCGGCTTATTGTGGACAGCGCATACCGTGATACAGCAATACGACATGGGATAGGGCGTGCGAGTATGTTTTCGTGGGATGCTACTGCACACGCGTGCATGGATATATATGCAAAAGTACTGCGTTGATAGCCTGTATTATGCTTACGTACGGTGTTTTGCCCTTAATATTGCGAATGGCAAGATTTAGGCTTGGTTTGCATCGGGGATTTTAGGGAATGATTGAACCACAGCCAATGAAGGTCGCAATTGTACACGATTACCTAACCCAGTCTGGTGGGGCAGAGCGTGTGGTGGAAGCATTCCATGAAATCTGGCCGGATGCACCTATTTTTACATCCGTCTACGATGCCAACCACACGTTCAAGTCTTTCCGACAAATGGATGTCCGAACATCCTTTCTGCAGAAATTACCTCTGGCTGGGACGAATCGTCATCATAAGAAATTCTTGACACTCTTTCCGATGGCCTTCGAGATGTTGGATTTGCGTGAGTATGACCTCGTCATATCGAGCACTTCATCGTTTGCAAAGGGGATTATCACGTACCCCCACACATGTCATGTGACGTATTGTCACACGCCTAGTCGCTTTGCGTGGCGTTATCGTGAGTATGTGGATGAGGGTGGTTTTGGCAAGCTCGAGCGCCTCTTAATGCCCTGGGTGATTCATCGCCTTCGCGCCTGGGACTATCTTGCCGCTCAGCGTCCCGACTTTTACATTTGTAATTCTGACAATGTTGCATCCCGGGTTGAAAAGTTTTATCGCCGTAGCTCGGTTGTGGTCTTTCCACCGGTTAACACAAACAGGATTCAAATTGTCGAGAAGCCAACCCTTGATTATTGGCTATGTGTGTCTCGTTTTCTTGGGTACAAGCGTGTTGACCTGGCAGTTCAGGCCGCGACCAAGCTTGGAGTGAAACTGAAGGTGGTTGGATCTGGACCGGATGAAGCTCGCCTAAAGGCTATCGCGGGTCCGACAGTTGAGTTTCTTGGCCGCGTCCCGGATGGCGAAGTTGAGGGACTTTTCGGTAACTGTATTGGGTTCCTGTTCCCTGGTGAAGAAGACTTCGGCATTGCGCCTATTGAAGCGATGGCTGCCGGACGCCCGGTCGTTGCGTACAGAGCCGGCGGTGCTATCGAAACTGTTATCGAAGGGGTTACCGGCGTATTCTTTGACGAACCAACGGTTGAGAGTGTAGCGGCTGCGATGCAATCCGTAAGCACGATGGAGATCAATCCTCAGCGTATACGTGCTCATGCGGAGACGTTTGGTTATGATCGCTTCCGTTTGGAAATGAAGACTGTCATAGAACAGTGTCTGCATGACTACAGATTCCGCCGACAGCCTAGTAAAATGCGTTCATAACGCAAATGTCAACTACGGATCCTTGGGAACAACGTGAGCGGGAACGGGATCGCTGGCGGACTAAGTCTGCCCGAAGCGGTGGTTCAAGTGCAGTCCTGGTTCCTCGATTTTCGAGCCGTGTGCTATGGATCTGCTCGTTGGTTGCAATTCACCTTATCGGAGATGTTCCCGCAGTTAGTCAGACACTACGCACCGCCACTCTCTGTTTGGGTTTTGTAGGCTGGGTAACGTTTCTTGGGCTGAATTGGCCGTCAGCGGGACGAAGCCGGGCAGGGATGGCACCCGTAATCGCCGCCGTAGCATGTCTCCTTGGCTGGGTGACGTATAGGTCTCTCGGAACAGAGTTTCCTATGCAGGCGTTTGGAGGCTGGTTAAGGTGGATGTCCGCTGCTGCGGCGCTGGTTGCCGGGCTTTTCTGTGTCGGTACGCGCTCTGAGCGGATGATGATTCTGACGGGTGTTGGCACAATCGCAGTGTTTGTCTCTGGCGTTGACTTGTCTCGATACGGAGCTGGTGGAGATTCATTGCGTGACTCAGCGTTTCATGCAAGCTCTC
Organism: Armatimonadota bacterium; assembly: GCA_030833025.1. Taxonomy (GTDB): domain Bacteria; phylum Armatimonadota; class Armatimonadia; order Armatimonadales; family Armatimonadaceae; genus CAIRTT01. Next base: position 5,447 of record JAURHZ010000034.1, on the reverse strand, counting down.
TAAGCCTGTTTGGGACACATGAAGCCATCGGTACGTTGCTGGGTTTCCTCCTCCCTGTGGCTGTCGCATTTGCCGTCCATCGTGGGAGTTCCGGTCTGCAGAAATCTCTGGCTGTGGGGGCAACGCTCGTCATTGCTCTCGGCTGGGCCTTTGCCCGGTGCCGCGCGGGCTGGTTGGGTGGCATCACAGGCTGTATGGTTGTCGCCTTGCTTTCCGCGGTGTCAAGTCGTCGACATGGAATTACGAACGAACAGCCTCTCCTTCAGCGCATCATAGGAAGTGTTTGGCTCTGGCTGGTTGCGGGTGGGGGTATTGTCCTCGCGAGCAGTGGACTCTCGGCATCCCTTACATCGCGTGCCGGTGGATTCTTCTCTTGGTGGGAACTTGGCTCCGTTGCTGCTCGCTCATCGCTTTGGGCTACCGCATATAGGATGATCTCGGACCATCCGGTGACTGGCTGGGGAAATGCTGGTTTTCTGACTAGGCAGGGGATGTATAGTCACCACGGAGAGGCGCCATGGCAGGTCAAGATGACCGGCGGGTCGCTGGCAAACAATGCTCACTCGTTCCCACTTCAGTTCACCGTGGATTTTGGAATTCCGGCGTTTTTCCTCCTCCTGTTATTCCTAGCATGGCTCTGGGGAGGCGCTGCGAAGCGGGCTTTCCTCTTACATCCAGACACCACCGTGATGTCGCGCGGGGCATGTGGGCTTCTGGCTGCTGTTGCTGTCTCGGCACTGGCATCCCCAGCCTATGAACTGACAAGCATTCTGATATGGGTTGCTGTCATCGGTGGGACGTTGCTGGGCACGGATGATGCTCAGGAATCCCGTGGCGTGTCGCAGCTGTCGATGGGGGCAATGTTTATCCTGATGGCCCTGCCTGTGATTGCATTATTCCCAGTTCTGCGACCAAAAGTACGGCAGCATACGTTGACATTGGCCATTATCAAGAATCCGAAGGGCGTTGGAGACATTGCTGCCGTAAAGGCCCTGTCATCGACGGGTGGGCGGGTTGACTCAAGCTTTCCGGGGACGGACTTTCTCGTACCAGAGCTTGCAGTGATTGACTCGAAGGGGCGAATCGTACGCGTTGTGTCTGTTCAGGATACATCGGTTCGCTGGACATACAACCGCAGATCGAATACTGAAGCGGATGCCATATTAGAAGTAACCATTCCATCGGTTGACCTGAAGCCTGGTGAGGGCTTGGAGCTCGGATTAAGTGGATTACTTTCCTATGTTGATGGTGAGCACCGCTCAGCGGGAATAGCGATTCCTGTAGTGGCCGTTCGGCCGTAAATACAAGTATTCACAGGCTCGCTGTAACCCTAAATGGAGTACCTATTTACCGTGGTACGTCGATCTATTTTGATGGAGAGTATCGCTTAGTGTGAACAGCAAATCCGGTAGTGGCCGTTCGTATATACCATTGTGCTGGCTTCCATGACTTTATATACGGTTATTGGAAGATGTTTGCATAAAGTCGTCTCACGGTCGTTAAAACAAAACAGCCCTTCGAAGCGGATTGCTTCAAAGGGCTGGGAATCGAATCCGGTTAGATTACTTGTTGTCGTTAGCAGATGGCGGATTCAACGCGCCGCTGATTGGGTGAACCCATCCGCCTGAGAATGCGATGTCATCTTCAGCGATTGCGTTTCCGTTGATCTTCAAGCCATCTTTGTTGGTAATCGTAACAGTGTCACCATTAAGTGTCTTGAGCACAGTGCCATCTGGCAATGCCTTGAGCTGGGAGATGGAGTAGCGTCCTTCGATAACGTGGTATTGAAGAACATTGCTTAGTTTAGTGCGGTTTTGAGGCGCTACCAACGATGCAACATCATCTGCAGGTAACGCTGCAAATGCAGAGTTTGTTGGTGCAAACACCGTTACAGGGGTATCCATAGCAGCAAGAGCATCGCCGAGACCTGAAAGGTCAATCAATCGGCGTAGCTCACCGAACTCAGCTGCACGGGATGCCAACAGTGGAAGGAGGCCCTTAGCGGATGCAGCAGCGAAGAGACCCGCTCCGATTCCACTACCAGTCGTCGTCGAAACACCATATGCAACAACTGCTGCCGTACCGACGGTTGCGACCTGCTCAGCAATTCCGCCACCAGTGCCCGTTGGATATTCCGTATCAGCCAAAGCCACACCCGTACCTCCCCTCATGGGAAGCTGGATCGCGATTGCGCTCGCGACGGCAAACGCTCCTACCGTACGAATCCATTTTTGTTGCATAACTATTACCTATTCCTGTTCGCGTACCACAATACGAAAGAAATCAATCAAGTAAACTATATCCTATAGTTGGCGCGGGCATCCAATAGCCTTAGATGTAATTCGTCACATTGCTTGGTGTTTGTACGACCATTGTTATGGATAAGGTCCATTCAGCGACGCATCCTTAATGTCGCAACGATTCCAGCGCTAACACCCTTGAGCCGGGTTTCCTCAGCACTCTCCGTTGACCTGCCATCAAACAACACATAGGTTCGGACAATCACCGTAGGGTCATGGTTCAAAAGCGTCGACCAACCATGTTCGACACGCGCAGGCATGTCTCGGAAATTCCCCATCCTGGCTCGAAAATCGATACTTCCTGACTTCCGCTGCTGCCAGTAATACATCACCATCCGGATATCCGGATTCTGACGATGCCTAAACGTAAGGCGACGGACGATTGCCTTTTCTTGCCCATCCGCGATGTCAACCGTATCAATACCAATCGTCTCAAATTGCCCTTGGCCCACGCAGGCCGTTGGGTCGTGATAGTTCTCAAACATCCCCCCGGTAACCATCGTCACTTCAACCGGACGGGAATCACCTACGGCGTATGCCCCAGCAGTACCGCGCGGGTTACCGAGCATCATCAATGTGTTCTGGTCAACTGGATGCGGCTGCAGGGTCATCCCCTCAAGTGACTTTGGCATCGTCGGAAGCCACGTGGATGCCGCAGCCATCCGGTAGCCTGTCAAATACAGCAAGGTCACCATCAGCACTAGAAAGATCATCGCTACACGGGTGCGAACATGCTCACCTGTATAGTTTTTCTGTCGCTTTGCCCTCATTGAGTAACTCCATACCCGCAGAGGTCATTGCCGCATCCACAACCCTTTGTTGTAAGAAGGGAAGCACAAGCTGCAGTGATGACATCAATCACGGATGAAAAATGGGTCATCTGCGCGGCCTCTTGTTTCGCGATGCGCCACGCTCCCACTTGGAAAGACTAGTGTCAATACGTGTCATTAATCGCCAGTAATAACGAAATGGTGATAAGGCCATTCGCAACAAAACACCGAGCATCGGGGGGGCAGCCGTTGTTGACTTCTTCGGCTTCGCCTGTCGTTTCCAAAGACTCTTACGCCGGATGTCTGGAAGGTTGACAAAGCAGATAACTATCTGTCGATCCAGTGTACGAAGGTACGTCCCACACGAGGATGCAAAAACCTTTTTGAGTACTAGAATGGTCACCGCAGCCGTTAGGGGAAGCAACAGGATGTTGTGAAGTGATGCAACCGTATAGCCGCGTTGTCCATTGTGAAGCGTCGTAACGATAAGCAGGATATGTGCGAAGATACACAAGCTGGACACTGCGATTGCGACAAGCTTTGCAACCGCGGTGGATGCAATGCCACGCTTGTTATTCAGCGTCCAGAGTGCACCGATGACAATCGTAGTAGACATCAGCGCTAAGCCATTCATAGGTGCAGCAAGCGGTGCATTTAGGCTACCACTGCGCAGATAGTCATCCGCGACGTTGAATGCGCTGCCGGCATCGTAGGTAAGCGTGTCTCCCATCATCTTTCCAATGAGGATTGCAATCGCTCCGAGGATGCGCTGTGCTACCTTTTGGATGAGCTCAGGGATGGTATCTGGAACGGCAGTGGCGGCGATCAGGAGGAGAATCGGTGTGTGCAGCGCCCGGAGTACCCGCGGGCCGTATATATAGAAAGCGACGCCGATTGGTAGCCAGACGAGTGTGGTGATGGCAAGAGGGGTGATATGTCCGAGGAAAGATGCTGTTCCAGTGATAACAAGTATGCCGAGTGGAATCCAGGAATATGTTGCCCATTTAGCACCGCGGCGTGCAGCTGAGCGACGTGTCCGCGCCCATGTCGCTCCGAGAGACTGTACTCGCCTCGCGGCAAGCCACCACGCACCAATGAGCGCAATCGGCTGAAACAACGTCGGCGCATCGATAGATAACCACCAACGTGACATCCACTCGAGAGGGCCATTGATACCAAACGGGATGTCATCACGTCCAGTCGCAATGACGACTATCGGTCGCAGTGGCGCCCACCACATCAGGATGTAAATTACGAACATCAGCGACACACTCAAATTGGTTCGAATAAAGCGAACAGTGGTCCTGAAAGTTGCCATGTGAACAATGTTAGCGTAGTTTGCCGGATTTGTGGTTATTGTTGATGCAAACAAGTTCACATCAGGCTGATTTCACGAAGTACGGCAGATCCAAGAGCACTAATGCCTCGTTTGTAAACGCATCAGCATTCGAGGATCATCTTCCAACAGGATCCGAATGTGCTTGTACATCACAAAATAAGCGAACAAACGGTTCGCTTATTTCATCTTGAAACTGACAAGGTTGCTTTGTCGCCTTGCTGACCGGTCGAGATACTCACGTCGAATAAATCCGATGCCGGTCGCCAGCCACCGCGTCGTTTGGTACTTGATATTGTCGCCGTTAGGCAATGGCGCTGAAATGCCTGAATCTATACGCACACCAGAGAAGCGCCCCGCACTTTGTGTTTGGACTGCTTCACGAATACTTGGGCGCGAAAGGCCATGAGCATCGATGGACTTTCCATCAATGCGGAGACGTCCGGTCCATTTGTATTCATCCCCAAGAACTGCACCATCTTTTAGGAGTGTCAGCGGTGGATCGAGCACGACCCATTGCTTGGCAGATGTCGAGAAGGCGCTCAACTCAAGCTTTTTGTTGGCGAAGTGATATGCCTCACGCAGGACCAGCTGACCATTACGTTTTGTCTCTACAAGAATCGCATCGCCGCCACCGACACGGATAGGACCGCGAACGGATGCTACATCGGTGAATGTGCGCTGATCGACTTTCGTTTCAAATGTCCAAGAAAAACCAGACTTGAGCGGGAGCATCGCAGAGCAGTCTGCGATGGCCTTTTCTTCATCATCAGATTTTGCGACGGTGCTGGAGTAATCCGTCGACTTCTGGCAGCCTGCAAGAATAGACACGCACAAAACAGTGATGGGCATGATCAGCCGCAGTGATGATGACATCATCGTTTGCCTCCAGATGTCTGAATTGCATCCGATACACGTTTCACTGTTCGCTGTGCCTGCTTGCCTTCGGCATCCCATTTCGGAATCGCCATGTAGACCCGGACAAGGCAATAGGGTTCGGGTTGGATGAGGGTTTCGACATTGATGCGAAGGCGGTCCATC
>JAURHZ010000349.1 GCA_030833025.1 Armatimonadota bacterium | reverse complement strand
GACATCGACAGCGCCTAGTTGTCCAGCCGCGATTGCGGGGATGCGGATGGTTTCTGGTAGGCGTGCATTGGTACTTGACTTCAGACGTACGGTAAAGGGTTCCGAATCGCCCTTGCCACGGTTTTCGAAGCGTATGCGGAGCGTGGTTGCGCGCCCGGCGGTGGGGAGGATGGTTGTCGGCAGGATTGCTGTGATGTTTACATCCGATGGATAAGCAGCTACATTTGCGGCGCGCGGTTGATCTGGCAGAGGTTTACCTGAGGCATCGAATGTGGAGATGTAAACGGGGCCGGGGGAGCCTTGGGTGAATGGAATCGCATTCACACCTTTGTGGGCTGTAAAGGCATCCGAGAGGGGTGTCCTACCACTCCCCTGGAGCTGAACCAGCTGTGTTTTGTCCACGGTGAACCAAGCGATTCCGGTACGAAGTAGCTCAGCATCCGGGCGCACCACTTCGACCACAGGCTCACCTACTAATGCCCAGTCGTAGGCATCCGTGCCGTTTGCATCCGTCCTGAACTCAACCGTGACATTACGTCCGCTGAACTCAGTGATATCAACCGTCGCTGGCTGCCACTCAGCAGTTTTCTGCAATCGCTGCAGCTTGAATTCGCCTTCAACTCGGCAGCTAAACAACACACCATCCGGAGGTGGAGTGGCATTTTGCGGGATGCCATCCGAGATGCCGGTTTGGAAGCGCAGGAGTATGCGCTCGCCTGCGACCGTCTTTGGAAGCTGGATTTGGGTTGCGGCAAGGGTTGGGTTTCCGATGACTTTCGGGTGGAGAAAGAGGGCATTTTGGAGGCGTCCACGGCTGATCGCGGGTTTGCGGACCTCCATAGATGGGTTGCCTGCAGGAAGCGATGATGCAAGTCCTGGGAGAAGGGGGGCCTGGAAGCGGACATCCGCGCTGGCGGGACTCCCAACAAGCAGAGGGGCCGCCATAACAAACGGGATAGAAAAGGTTAAATAGCGATACCGCATTGCGCCTATCAGTCTATCTGTTAAGCCAAGATTCGTCCTCGATGCACTGATCAAGCAATTTGGCGTTATGTAACGACCAATAACACTTAACATTTTATTAAGTGCGGCATGTTAGTTGCAAATGTAAGCAAACGTGAACCCTGACATTCTTGTGACAACAAATCGCTCTGAAGTCCACAGCTTCACCATCCTGATATGCACAGCAAACCGTAGCAACGAAATTCACGTGGCACTGAACTCTCTAGTAAGTGCAGGCATCGGCAAGACCCGCGTTGTTGTCGTGGACCAATCTGAAACCGATGCAACTCAGGATGTCATTTACAACTACTTCTCATCACTCCAGCTCACCTACATCCGCTCAAAGACGAAAGGCAAATGTGCCGCGGCAAACCTCGCGATGCGCTACATCAAAACCGAGTTCGTGGTGATGCTCGATGATGACTGTGCAGTGACTCCCGGCTGGTCGGAAGCTCTTATTGATGCGATGCTTACCCACGATGAAGTAGCCGTTGTTTACGGAACTGTCGCGCCAGCGTTTTCTTGCCCCGGTGGCTTTATCCCGGAATACATCGTCCCTCGCGAGCTCATCATCGCCAACTGGCTACAAAAGTGCCGGGCCCGTGGTATTGGGGCAAACTGTGCATTCCGCAAAAGCTATGTCCTTGCCATTGGCGGCTTTAATGAAGACTTTGGACCCGGGTCTCGTTTCCGCAGCTGCTCGGATGGCGAGCTATCCCTAAGATGTCTTGCCAGCGGCTTTCACATCATGGAAACGCCCGAAAGCACCGTCATCCACTATGGCTATCGGACGTTTGCCGAGGGCCGGATGCTTGCTTACAACGCGTTTTATGGCATCGCCGCCAGCTGCCTGCAAATGGCATTCAAAGGCCATATCGGGGCTATCTTTGTCCTGCTGGATGAGATCATCACCCACGCACTCTGGCCAACGATTGTGTCGATCTTCCGGTTACGCCCGACCGGCCTCTCCCGTATCACCGGGTTTGTTGGAGGTCTGCTCGGGATGAGCATTTACACAATTGCTGGACTATTTGGCACTGAGGATGACACGCGAGGTGGGCCAAAACCAATCCTCGCTCCACAGCCTTCCAGGTTTGCCCTGACCGACGGTGTCTAAAGCGTAGCGCTAACTACGCTTGCGGCTGCTGGTGTAGTGATGCCAAAGCATCCGGGCCGCTACCGCTCTGTAGGGCTTCCATGCATCCGCGATGGCTGTTGCCTCATCCGATGTCGGCCTCACCGGTAGCGCAAGCACAGCCTGCATCGCTGCGTGGAGCGCAACATCCCCATGTGGCCATGCATCTGCGCGTGACAATGCCACCAACAAATACGTCCGTGCGGTCCACGCACCAATCCCTTTTACACGTGTGAGATGCACACAAACTTCATCATCGGGTAGCGCTGCCAGTGAATCCACATCCAGTGCCCCAGATAGCACATCCGCCGCCAGACCGCGGATATAACCCGCCTTTTGCCGGCTGATACCAAGGCCGCGGGCCGTCTCATCATCGATGTTCATGAGGAGCTCAGGCTGGAGACCTCCTGCGTAAGTCTCCAAGCGCTCGACAGTTGCGCGTCCACTG
>JAURHZ010000348.1 GCA_030833025.1 Armatimonadota bacterium | reverse complement strand
CGATGCCGGTGCCGATGATTGGTTACCACTCCGATGCTGAAATCTCCGATGATGCGGAGCGCCGGCGTCAGAAGCTTGCTCCGAAGGAGCAAATGCCACAGCCAACGGCGTCCGGTGCGCGTGATCGCAGCTATCTAGCAGCGGAATCTGACTGGGTGAAGTTTGCGTGTACCGTTCGTACGGACGCCGACCAGCTTGGTGTCGCTCCCGGCTACCTAGAGAAAGAATGGAACGAAGGTGGCAAGCGTTGCTTCCGCTACGTTATGGACACCCCCATAAGGTACTTCTTCACGATTGTGTCTGCTCGCTATACAAAGCTTGAGGATACATGGACAGCCCCGGATGGCCGTAAAGTGGCACTCCAGGTTCTGTATCACGCACCGCATAAGTGGAATGTTGACCGGATGATTGCGGGGATGAAGGCATCCCTTGCGTATTGCGAGGCAAATTACACGCCATATCAGTACCGTCAGCTTCGCATTTTGGAATTTCCAGCATATGCAACATTTGCTCAGGCTTTTCCAAACACGGTTCCGTATTCCGAAGGCATTGGGTTCATCCTTGATATTGACAAGGACCGTCGCGGAATGGACACGCCCTACTACGTTACGGCGCACGAGACGGCGCACCAATGGTGGGCACACCAGGTCATTGGCGCGGATGCTGCTGGTAGCGAAATGCTCTCAGAGGCGCTCGCCGACTACACCGCGGGACGGATTTTGTCGAAAAAGCTACCTATCGCGGGTGAGCGCCGCTACCTGATGCAAAGTGTTGAGCGCTACTTGCGTGGACGTTCAAGTGATCGGATTGGTGAAAACCCACTCGCACTGTGTCAGCACCAGCAATACATCCACTATTCGAAGGGAACCCTGATCTTCACCGCGCTCTCACGTCGCGTTGGGGAGGACAAGCTCAATAGCATTCTCGCAGAGTTTGCCCGCAAGAATGCACTGCAAAAGCCTCCGTATTGCACAGGGATGGATTTAGTGAATCTTCTAAAGCAGCGTCTTCCTGACCAGCGGCAGTGGATTGAAGATGCATTTGAAAAGATTACGCTCACAGACTTCAAGATCGCAGAATCAACCGTTAAGCAGCGTGCGGATGGCATCTGGGAAACGACTATTAAGCTCGAAACCCGTGCAAACTACTCGGATGCGAAGGGGCAAGAGACAGAAAAGGCATTCAGTGGTGATGTAAAAATCGCTCTGACCGCAGCATCGGATAAGAAAGAGTACATCGGTGAGATCATCGCGATGTCAACGCACAAGCTGTCAACGGGGACGCAAACGCTCGTCCTTCGGAGTAAGACTAAGCCAGCTGCAATCGTGGTGGATCCACTGATTGAGTGGCTTGGTCGTAGCATGGATGACCGTGTGAAGACACTGTAAGGTTTCGATTACGAAGCGATTCCTGCCCTGTCCCTCCGGGACAGGGCAGGTTTTTGTTTTTACGCTCAACCACACATTAAAATATTATTGCAATTCAGTTGCGTTAAAGCACAGACTAAGGGTAGCCTGATGGCATGAACGTATCCACTCCATCCACGGACAATCGCCTTCCCGTCACGGTGCTCTCCGGATTTCTTGGTGCAGGCAAAACAACCGTTCTCAACAATCTCCTAACAGGCGATCACGGTCGTAAAATCGCCGTCATCGTCAACGATATGTCAAGTATTAACATCGACGAGGCACTGCTGCGCGATAGCGTTTCGCGGGTGGATGCTCGGATGGTGGAAATGCACAATGGCTGTATCTGCTGCACACTTCGCGAGGACCTGTTGATTGAGGTTAAAAAGCTGGCCCTTGATGGCCGCTTTGACTACCTGGTTATCGAGAGCACCGGAATCGGCGAACCCCTCCCAGTGGCAGAGACATTTACCTTCAATGACGACTCAGGGATGATTCTCGGCGACATCGCACGCATCGACACAATGGTCACAGTTGTGGATGCACAGGGCTTGCCAAAGCTGTTTGCATCGGATGAAGAGCTGCGCGATCGCGGAATCGGCAACGATGAAGATGACAACCGTGGGCTGAGCGAGCTCCTGACAGAGCAGATTGAGTTCGCAGATGTCATCATCGTTAACAAATGTGATGTCGCAACTTCAGAGCAACTAGCCCAAACACGAAGCATCATCAATGCGCTAAACCCATCGGCTTCACTTGTTGAAACAGCCCACGGTAAAGCCCCTCTTGATGAGCTTGTTGACACCGGCCGCTTCAGCATGGAACGGGCAGCTGAAATGCCCGGTTGGCTGAAAGTTATGCGCGGGGATGTCTCGAGTGAAATAGACGAATACGGCATATCGCACTTTGTGTATCGCGCACGCCGTCCATTCCACCCATTTCGACTCGCAAAGTGCCTAGGTGGTGAATGGCGTGGCCTCTTGCGCTCAAAGGGCTTTATGTGGATGGCAAATCTTCCGGACATCGCATTCGTCTGGTCACTTGCAGGTGGTTTATCGCGACTAGAGGGTGCGGGTTACTGGTGGGCAGCAACCAGTAAGGACGATTGGCCAGATGACCCTGAACTTATCAAGGATGCAATGGATAACTGGGTGGAGCCTTGGGGTGACCGTCGCCAAGAA
>JAURHZ010000347.1 GCA_030833025.1 Armatimonadota bacterium | reverse complement strand
CTAGTATTTGGACAGTCACTGCCGATAGCAGTGGAGATGGCATTTGGATGTCCTGTGGTGACCATACGGTACGGCATTATCCAAAGCTCGATTTAGCAGCCACTGGGATGACAAAGATTGTTCTGACCGGGTTTGGCGGGACGTTGGCATCGGATCCGAGGGGATGCATTGTGACCGAGGCACTGCCGGCCGGGATTACCGCCATCTCGAATGAAGCCGTGCTTCGTTGGCATATTGAAGAGGAAAATCCAAAGCGTCTCTCGCGATTAATGGTAACTCGTTCCGGGGCAACCTACATCGATTCAACAGAGCGCTCAAAGCCTGAAAATCACACCATTACTAGTATCTCAGCTGTGACGGGAGCTCCGATTTGGGAGATTCAGCATTCTGGCAAGCGTATACATGTAGCGGCCGATCAGCGCTCCGGGATGCTCGCCGTGAGCGTCGGGACGCCTACCGCACGCGTTACTTCAAAACTGTATGCCTATAACCGGGATGGATCCAGCATCATGGATGGAAGGGGGAGTGGCTACTTTACCCCGATGCTCGTGGGTGTCAGTGAGAATGGACATCGAATCACTGTCTTCGATGGCCAGCGTGGACTAACAACCCTCTCCGACAGCGGCTCAACGCTTGCGAGACGAATGCAGCTCCCGTCTATCAATCCCGAGCTACTACGCGGTCAGTTTGCCAGACTTTCAAGCGATGATCACTACTTGTTCATCCAGTCAACGTCGAACAAGGTTCACATTTTGGAGGCACTGTACGAGGAGTGATGGCGCTTTATAAAACCCTGCTTGCGGAGATTGATTGTGGGAGCGATGCGGTTTTCAAGCTGCTTCCCACACTGCTGGCTACACAACTCGCAGCAAATCCTGACATCGAGAGGATGCTTCCGAAGCACGGCATAGCATGTTCGTGGGGTACATCGGACCTGCAAGTCAGACCACTTTCGGTGGCAGCATGGCGCGCGGGTAAAGCGGGGGCTATGTACAGCGGGACGCCTGCCGCAACCTACCGGTCAAGTGGAACTACGTCCTCAGACCGCTCCGCAACGATTCTTGACCAAGAGGGACTCGCGCTCTACGCAGCTGCTCTTAAAGCTGGGTTTCGTGCGACGTTTGGTTATTCTGCAGAACCTATTCTTGCATTAATGCCGGATGCCACTACGGCTCCCGAGTCAAGCCTTTCCGCTATGTGCGACATCCTTGGGGCTCATTTTGTTTTTGGCGATCGTTGGCAGGAAAAACTTGTTCGCCAAGTTGCCGCAGTAACAGAGCCTCTCGTCCTCTTTGGAACGGCCTTTGCCTGGGTTCATTTCCTAGATGCAACATCAGGCAAAATCGACCTCCCAAAGGGCAGCCGCCTTATTGAAACTGGTGGGTATAAAGGCAAGAGCCGCGAGCTGCCCAAGGCTGAGCTCTATGAAGCACTTGCTGCACGGTTTGACCTTTCAACAGATGACATCTGGTCCGAATACGGCATGTGTGAGCTATCAAGTCAATTCTATTCACAGGGTCTCGGCAGACGTCTTGTCCCATCTCCTAGTATCCGGTCCGTTGCCATAAGCCCCATCACGGGAGCCGCATGTGACCCCGGAGAGGATGGCTTGTTGGTTCATATCGATGCTGCTAACTGGTGTACCTATGCGGTAATCGAAACGCAGGATTGGGGAAATGTGGATGCCCGTGGTCATGTCGAGCTAAAGGGCAGGGCACCAGGAGCCCGGCCCAAGGGGTGTTCGATTGATGCTGACTCTGCTTGACAGTTTCAGCGTCCGGTGCTAGGATACCGGCGTGTCTTTTGTAACTAACCGTCGCGTCCGTCGTACATCTGAACATTTCACGGTGTAGGTTTCGGCGTTCGTCAGTTTTTACATTGCGCAGTCAACCGACCCGTGGGAAGTAATCTTCCGACGGTTTTTTTGATTTTGGATGGAGTTTGCTCTAGGTGCCTCATTTCGTAAAGATCGAGGCAGGGATGGTTTTGGAAGCAATGATCAGCACTACAATTGTTGGCGCGAGTGGCTATGGAGGCGGTGAGTTGGCACGACTTCTGGATGGTCATCCGGAGTTTAATGTCGTTCAGGTGCTTTCCAATACCTTTTCCGGCAAACCATTTGCCGCAGCATTCAGTGGTATGTACGGTACGCCAACTGGGAATCTTATCTGTGCGCCTACATCCGATGTACCCACCGGCGACCTTTTCTTTCTTGCTCAGGAATCTGGCTATGCGATGCGAGTTGCTTCTAATTATTTGGCAGCCGGCAAGCGTGTCATTGACCTTTCAGCCGACTTCCGGTTGACATCATCAGCTGTCTACCAAAAGTACTACAAAGCAGAACCCGCAGCTGCATCGCTCATGGAACATGCCGTATATGGCATGCCAGAGCTGTTCCGTGACGCCATTAAACACGCGAAACTTATTGCTAATCCTGGTTGCTACGTCACCGCATCCACGCTGGCGATCAAGCCTCTGTTAGATGCCGGGATGCTCACCGGGACCGGGATTATCATCGATGCTAAATCAGGCGTCAGTGGTGCTGGCAGAAGTAAGAACGATGCCATTTATAAGTACTCGGAAGCCAACG
>JAURHZ010000346.1 GCA_030833025.1 Armatimonadota bacterium | reverse complement strand
GAATGGAGATCAAGCCGGCGCTCGTCATTGCACAGCTCGGCGGGTATATGCTGTCCAAGTTTATTGGCGTCAGAGTCATCACCGAGCTACCAACGGCTAAACGGGCTGGAGTTCTAGTTGCCCTCGTGGTCACTGCGGAGCTTGCACTTGTGCTGTTAAACTCTCTACCGCTTCCCCTTAAACCACTGGCGATGTTCCTGAATGGTCTGCCACTCGGCATGATTTTTGGCATGCTCCTAAGCTTTCTTGAAGGTCGACGCCTCACCGAGGCGATGGCCGCAGCACTGTGTGGCAGCTTTATTGTCGCCGATGGAGCCGCTAAGACCGTCGGTACGATGGTCCTGAATTCTGGGGTTGCCTTGTACACGATGCCCATGATCACGGGCGCAATGTTTCTCCTTCCATTTGCCGCATTTGTCTGGATGCTTACAAAGCTTCCACAGCCATCCCAGGATGACATCGATGAGCGCGCAGAGCGCCCACAGCTCGGCAGCGCCGGGAGGCTTGAGCTTCTAAGATTTCTCGGAATTGCTTACGGTTGCGTGGTCTTCGCGTACACAATGCTCACAATCCTTCGTGGTTTCCGGGCGGACTTTATGCCAGAGCTGCTAAAAGGGCTGCAAATCACTGGTGACGCCCTCATCTTCACCCAGTCAGAAGCCATCATCGCCGGTGTCGTCACACTTATCGCAGGATTGACATCGATGCTTCGCGTTAACCGATTGGCCTTCGGAACGGCATTGGTACTCGGAATCGTTGGATTTGCCTGCGTCCCACTTTCCATACTGTTACATAACAACGGTTATCTGAGTGGTTTTCTCTATCTGACGATGGTTGGTTCGGGAATCTACATCCCGTATGTCCTTATCCACACCACCGTTTTTGAACGCTGGATTGCCATCGTACGCCGGCCAGGGTCTGCTGCATTCCTCTTGACACTTGCGGATGCCATCGCTTACCTCGCTTATCTCGTCGCGCTGTTGCTAAAACCGATGATTCAGAAATCGGCAAACATTCTCGTCCTCTTCGAATCGATTGGACTCTGGATTTCGCTAACATCGATTGCCGCCTTACTGGTTGCACTTGTTTTGACATCCCGAAAGTCTTCCCAGTCATCGGGAGAGAAAGGACTTGTCTGATGGCATCGATGCTTGTTTACCGAGGGGATTATGGACAGCTCTCGCTAGAGGAACACATTTGCCCAGAACCAGCTACTGGCGAGGTCCGTGTTGCTCTTGATACAGCCCTGGTTTGCAGTAGTGACTTGCATACCATTTTTCATCGGCGTACGGCTCCTACACCTCTCGTCCTTGGGCATGAAACCGTCTCAGTCATCGACTGTCTTGGACTTAATGCTCCCACTTGCGATATGCAAGGCATCCCCCTTAGCATTGGCGATCGCGTGATCTGGTCGGTCGTCGCGAGCTGTGGCAGCTGTGAAATTTGCAGCCTTGGTTGGCCCCAAAAGTGTCCCGGGGCGACAAAGTATGGGCATGCGATGTTGGCGAGTCACGAAAAGTGGACGGGTGGCTTTGCTGAGTATCAAGTCCTAAAGCCGGGGACGGGGATACTTAGAATCCCGGATCACATCCCATCCAAACTTGCTGCCACCATTGGTTGCTCAACGGCTACTGTTTGTGCTGTCTTGGAAGCGGGTGGAGATGTACGCGGCAAAGTAGTGCTGATCAATGGCGCAGGACAGCTCGGTATCCAAGCAGCAATCATGGCGAAGAGTAGCGGTGCTCGTCAGGTTGTCTGTCTCGAGGCAAGGCCTGAGCGACGTGCCGATGCGAATCGGATGGGCTTTGCTGCAATCGCGCCTGAGAGCATGTCACTGATGCTCCCGGATGTAACAGATGGTGCCCAAATAGATACATATCTCGAGCTTGCTGGGTATGTCTCTGACTTTCCGCAGCTGATGCGACATATGGCGATCGGAAGTACGATTGTGTTTGCGGGCGCAGTGTTTCCATCACCTGCACTCCCACTTGACATGGAAGCTGTCATCCGCAAATGCATCACGATCAAGGGCATACACAACTACCGCGCAGATCACCTAGTGCGTGCACTGGCATTTGTTTCGGCCCACTGTGATGTCCTGCTGGAGTATCTCAAGTTTGGGCCGCTGCTTACGTTACGAGATCATGCGGCTGTTCTCCAAAGTGGTGACAGTGGAGCGTTTCATCGCGTCGGATTTACTGGACGTTAAGTGACATTGGTATCCGTGCAGCAAACAGGAAAGCCACACGAATACCAATCTCGAATCCAACGTCGGCTATTCGCCGAAGTTGGATGTAAGGGCCGGCGTGGTCGTGTTGTGCGTGAACATCGCCATTTTGGCCAGCAGCTTCGGCGTCGCCGCCTTAGTTGCAATCATCCTCCATCGTCCGCCAGCATTCGTGCCGTAATACACCATTTGTGTGTGCTTGATACGGCCATCCCCGCCGAGCTTTACTTCCGGCAGCCTGAGCTGTTTTAGGAGAGCACTCGCATCGGATGGTGAAACTGCCGCAACATACCAGCCATCTGGAACGTTGTGCATTCGCGCATATTGCCGGATGTCAGCGACCGAGTCCCGGGTGGTGTCCAGAGAGATGGACAGGATAGTGATATCCCGGCCAAGCTTGTCTCCGA
>JAURHZ010000345.1 GCA_030833025.1 Armatimonadota bacterium | reverse complement strand
ACATCACGGGTGGAACCAGCTTCTATAACCGCAAGGAAGTCCGTGACATGATTTCCTATCTGCAGCTGACGGTTGACCCGCACTGCGCAGCGGGTACGGAAGCGGCAAAACGGTTGCTTAATGTGGCATCCAAGCGGCACGCAGCCCGTACCCGTGGCCTTGGTCCTGGATTTGTCAAGCAAGTTGAAGAGCTAGCCGAGCGCAAACAGTGGTCGTTCTACGAAGCGCTGTGCCGCGGTGGATTTACAACCGCACAGGACATCGCGGTCAAAGACTTCCGCGATCAGCTCAAGGAAATCAAGGCAAGCGGCCAGACGGCACAGGTCCGAATTATGGCCGCCCGTCAGACCGGGTATGACCTCTATGTTGAGCTTGAGGATGGCGACCTCGAAGATGATGGCGAAGGTTCGAGCCGGATGGAAAACCTCGATGAACTCCTAAAGTTTGCAAGTCGCTTCCACTCCGTTGAGGCATTTTTGAGCTTTTGTGGAGGTCAGCTACGTAAGTTTGGAGAGTCTGCGCGTGCCATGGATGCCGTGCAAATCATGACCATTCACAAGTCAAAGGGCCTTGAGTGGCGGCTTGTGCATGTGATTGGCTTTGCGTTCTTAATCCTGCCGCACCACCGCTGTCTACGTTACATCGATGGCGAATGTACGGCGGAGTCCTTCGATGAAGAACGCCGCGTGGCCTATGTTGCGGTGACCCGGGCGAAAGAGTGGCTTGTGATGTCGTGGCCGACGTATCACAACGACAAGGCATTGGGGCCAAGTCCATTTTTGACGGAAATGCCGACGATTGCGAATCAGGTCAACGAGGCGATGGCAAAGCAGCTCGAACCCGAGACTGATCCGAATGAGTTTGACGAATTGATCGACGCGGATGCCCTCGCACTAGAGTTCGATATCGATGATGGCTCGACGCTGTAAGGGGTATTTTTCTTTTTTACTGATCTACGCCGACCAGCCACCCAAATGATGCACTGATCGACGCGGATGCGCTTGCACTAGAGTTCGACATCGATGATGGCTCGACGCTGTAAGCGACTTCATCCCAAGTAAACAGTCAGAGTATTCACTTGTTTTGACACCGCTGACACACCTAACTGTTGCTAAGTAATGTGTTTACCGATGATGTGAATCATAGGTAAGATGCTTGCAACGGCACGTAATGCCTTTGCGCGAAGCGGGCATTACACAACAGGGGATGCATATGTTGACTTGGAAAACCGTCATCGGATTTGGACTGCTGCTCGGGCTCGTGCTGCGACCTGCCACCGCCCAGCTCAAAGTGCAAGACACCGTCATCCAACCGGTCAAGACAGAACAGGGTATCCAAGCATCCTCAATCGATACGCGCACATTCATCCCGGCAATCGATAACCGCCCAATCCCGCTTCAGACCCCTCCAGAAAACCCCGTACGCAAGCCTCTCCCCGGCGGTGAGAAATCTAACCTCCCCGTTGGCGGTATCGATAAACTCTCCGCGACCGTCAACCCCGGACCGCAGTTTGCCGGGATGACAATGAATGGCTGGTATCCACCTGATGCTGATATCGCTGTCGGACCATCCCATATCGTCGAAGTCGTCAACAGCTCCTTTGCCGTCTACACGAAAACCGGGACTAAGCAGCTCGAACAAACCTTTCAAACCCTCTTCAACGGTGTTGCTGTTGCCACGACGCTCTTCGACCCGAAGATCATTTACGACCGCTACAACGACCGCTACGTAATGGTCGTGCTTGAGAAGAGCACTAGCCCGCAGATTAGTAAGGTGCTTGTCGCGATTTCTGATGATGGCGACCCCAATGGAACTTGGTATCGCTATCGTCTCGAAGGAAAGCTCACCGTTGGCGGTGTGGATTGCTGGCTAGACTATCCTGGGTTTGGCTACAACCAGGATGGCTACGTTATCAGTGGGAACATGTTTGGATTTGCAGACAATGCTTGGCGCACGACATCAAGTATTGTTTTGCCATCCGCTGCCGTTCTGTCCGGCGGCACCGCGAACACCAGCACGTTCCAGGATAACCAGATCATCACAATCCAATACGCGAAAATGCTTGGCGAAACAACATCCGTGCTTTACGGAATCGGTTCGTTCAACAACAATTTTCACAAAATGGTGGCTATCCGGAATATCACCACAACCCCCACGATGGTCACTCGTTTGCAATCTGTGGCTGCGTGGACGGACCCACCGGCTACGGCGGCGAGTACGAGCGGTCAGACGGTTGATGGCGGAGATGGGCGCCTCTATGGCGCCGTCTGGCGAAGTGGTCAGCTGGTCACATCCCACGCCGTCGGAATCAACAGCCGCGTCGCCGTGCGCTGGTATGACATCGCCACCAATGGCTGGCCGACATCCGGAACCAACCCATCGGTTACACAATCCGGAAACATCGCAGATTCCACGCGGGACTACACATACGGGATGATTACCCGCAACGCAGCCGGAGAAATCGGCTTAACGTTCAGCCATTTGAGCTCTACAAATGCCGGTTCGGTGATGGTAGCCGGGCGTGTGCCAACCGATGCAGCAGGAACTGTTGGGACGCCAACGACACTTTCCACAAGTGCCGGGAACAACTATTCGCTTTACCGCTGGGGAGACTACTTCGGCATCGATTCGGATCCATCGGAT
>JAURHZ010000344.1 GCA_030833025.1 Armatimonadota bacterium | reverse complement strand
TGGAATCACCGCCATCGAATAAGCTCATCGTCCACGACTTTGCCAGCCTCCGGAATGAGGCAGTCGGCACGTGCACCAGTCTGGGCTTGCCCTTGGTCGTCCTCTCCGATGTCGTAGCGGGAGATGCCGGCTCGATAACCCGCCATCACCGAGATTTCTTCTCGCTCTACGTTGCGCGTAGGGGCTCTGGTAACCATCTCATCGATGGCAAATCGTATTCAGTCGTCCGCGGGGATGTCTTTGTGATGTGGCCCGGGATGGAGCACTGGTTTGATGGCGGGGATGACCTATGGTTTGACACGATTCATTTCCAGGCGGAAATGTTTGACGAACAGACCCAAGACATTTTGGCTAAAATGGCGGGCTTTTCGGCATTGATGCTCGCCGACAGTGCCCCAGACTCTAACATCCGCTTTGGTGGTCGCTGGCTCCACCTCACGCCAGTCGCGTATGAGCAGGTAAGCACGTGGATGAGCGAGATCCGTGATGAGTGGCGCTCTGGGACCCTCGATGGAATGCTGGTCTGCCGGGCAACCTTTTTACGCCTTATTGTTTTCCTCGCGCGTGCCAGAGCAAAGTCGGCCCCAACCGATGCCGCCATCCACAAAGCTGGCCACGCTGCGACGGTCGCCGCCGCCATTCGCTATATGGAGGATGGCTTTTCGGGGCCACTGCGTATCGAACAGGTGGCTAGCGCCGTTTTCCTTTCGCCGGACCGCTTTACAGAAGTCTTTTCTGCTGAGGTCGGGATGACGCCGCGTGCTTACGTCCGCAGACTGCGCGTGGAACGTGCCGTCAATCTTCTCCAGACCACCGAGCTTACATTGGCGACGGTTGCTGAGCAAAGCGGTTTCGCGGATGCCGCACACCTCTCCCGTGTTGTCCGTGAGGTGACCGGGGACACGCCGCGTACCGTTCGCCTGCGCGCGCAGCAAAGCGCCGGTCGCGGACGACTCGTGCTAGAATCGCGGAATGGAGACACTACGCCTGTGGCCTGAAGGCCGGATGCCCCTTTCCCTCGATAATGGCAAAGATGCCGTTCCTACACTCACCGTCTATAAGCCTGCAAAACCAAATGGCAACGCAGTCGTTGTCTGTCCAGGCGGCGGCTACGGTGGACATGCGCCACACGAAGGCGAACCGATCGCCAAATGGCTCAATACCCTCGGGCTGACCGCGCTTGTCGTAACCTATCGCCTCGGGACGCAAGGCTACCGTCATCCGGCACCGCTGCTCGATGCCCAGGAAGCGATTCGCCAAGCACGCGGGATGGGCCTTAAGAAAGTCGGAATCCTCGGGTTTAGCGCCGGCGGACACCTCGCGAGCACGGCTGCGACGCATTACACACCAGACTGTCGCCCAGATATGGCCGTGTTGGTCTACCCCGTGATCGATATGAATGGTCCGTATACGCACGTCGGTAGCCGAAATAATCTCCTGGGCAACAAGCAGACGGCTGCACTTAAGCTGAACCTGTCCAATCACTTAATGGTCAACAAAGACACGCCGCCGACATTCCTGATGCACACTTACGAAGACACCGTTGTTCCGGTGGAAAATAGCCTGTTGTTTGCGCAAGCTTGTGCGGAACATAAAGTGCCATTTGCACTACAAGTGTATGAAAAGGGTGCGCACGGCGTTGGTCTTGGGGCGGCATCCGCGCCTGAAACCTACGAGTGGCCTAAGGCGTGCGCGGAGTGGTTCAAAGCGCGTGGCGTGATCTAAACGATCGCCGAAGACATCATCCTTCCTGCTACACTAAGCAGTGATTATTAACGACCTGCGCTGCACGGATTTCCGCTGCCATTCGCAGGTCGTTTTGTCTCCACAGCCAGGCCTCAATGTCCTCGTTGGTGAAAATGGCCAAGGCAAGACGGCTCTCCTAGAGGCGCTTTACACACTTGCCACGAGTAAGAGTCACCGCTCGCACAAAGACGTTGATCTGATTCGCTTTGGGCAGCCGCTGGCGCGTATCGGCGCGGATGTCCACCGGGATGCCCTCGGGCGTTCCCGCTCACTCGACCTTGTTTTCGCGCGCCCAGGTGCTGAGGGAACGGGTGGGGAGCGAAAGAGTGCAATCATCGATGGCCAGCGTTCTCAGCGTGTTGCTGAGCTGCTTGGCCATTTGAACACCGTGTTGTTTTCGAGCACGGATCTCGCGATTGTTCAGGGCGAACCGGATGAGCGCCGGCGCTTTCTCGACTATGAACTCGCGCAGGCGAGCCCGCGCTATGCGATTATGCTCGGGGCGTATCGACGCATTTTGAATCAGCGCAATGAGCTTCTGAAGCGGATTCGTCACGGGGATGCTGGGACGGAAACACTGGATGTTTGGACGCAGCAGCTGTGTGAATTTGGCGGGAAGGTGATGTCGCGGCGGGCGGCATTTCTTGCTGGGCTGGGTCCACGTGCATCGGAGATTCATCAAAGTCTTGCCGGAGACCGTGAGCGGCTGATTGTGAAGTATGCGCCTTGTGTTGCGTTTGAGGATGCAAGTGCGGATGGCATTGCAGCTGCGTTAACACTGCAGTTTGAGCGGATTCGAAGCGGTGAGCTTGCTCGTGGGACAAGTTTGAGCGGCCCGCAGCGGGATGACATCGATTTACAAATGACGACTCCGGGCGGCGAAATTGTGGATGTCCGTACATTTGGCTCCCAAGGTCAGCAACGTACCGTTGCGCTGGCGTTA
>JAURHZ010000343.1 GCA_030833025.1 Armatimonadota bacterium | reverse complement strand
AACCAAGCCATTTGAGCGGTAATAGTGGTAGTAACTCGTGTTTGGCGCTACTGGGATAATCGCCTCGAGGCCCTTGACTCCTGTTGTTGCAGCCGCCACTGGAATCGTTCCGTTGTACGATGTCCCGGTCATCCCAACCTTGCCGGTACACCAAGTAGCTTTGACTTCTGTATTGCCATCGATGGTTGTAAAGCCCTTTGCACGGCCATTTAGCCAATCGATGACGGCCTTAGGCGCGAGGCGTTCGGGCGCTCCACCAATCGTAGGGCTACCCTCCGATAGACCAGTACCTGGCGCTTCGGAATGCACGACGGCAAAGCCGCGAGGAACCCAAGTACCTACCAACGATGCCGAAATCATCGTCCGATTAGGCTCAAACCGCACCTGGGGGTGGCCTCCACGCACAGGAGGAACTGCTCCCAGCTCGTGGCGGACATCCCAGAGAATGGAGTTGCCGCTAGCCGTCCCCGCAAAGTAAGGGCTTGACTCGTAAATAACCGGGACTTTTAGGGCGTTTTTTAGGTCGTTCGTGGCGGTTTGCTTTTGACGTGTGACATCTACGTGCACACGGTCCAGCTTGCCATTCTTGTCCGAGTCAAACTCAGTTTCAACCCACAAGTGTTCGCGAATCCATTCACCTGGTGTGTTAAACGCAGGAACCACCTGGGCTTGACCGTCCACAAAGACTGGCCCAACGCCTTGGCCCTGCGCCTGACTATGTCCGAACAGCATCGATAGTGAAAGGACCAACGAGAGAGCGGTGGTTACCCGTAGCATTTTCAGGGCAGTGGTTTTCATAACCGCGATTGTACTGGATGCAAGCGCTCTTCGGGCTTAGTCGACTTTCTCGCCAAGTGCGAGGAGGGCGCTCCGCGCAGGACCATTCGGTTTGCGCTTGATTGCCTCGCGATAGGCCTTGATCGCCGCCGGTTTATCGCCCAGTTCCTGCTGTAGTCTCCCCAGTTGAAACCAGAGGTCGTCATCCTGAGGAGTCGTTACCGTGGCTGCTGTCAGCACGGACAGCGCTTGCCGCTTTTGCTCAGGAGTTGCTCCCGGGCGCGTTAGGTTTCGTGCAAACGTCTTCTGGATGCCAGCATCGAGCTTAAACTTATCGGCCGCGGCGGTGATTAACGCTGCCCATTCAGCACTCTGATTTTGCTCGAGGAGTGCACGTTCGGTTGAGATCAGAAGTGCCGCTGGAGGAGCGGACGAAGGTCCAAGAATCAGCGTTTTTATGAAGTCCACAAGCTTAGTTGGTTCACCGGCAGCCTTTCGGGTCCGGGCAAGGCCATCAAAGGCTACTTTGATTCCGGGATCCGCGGTAATGATGTCCTCATAAATCGTGGATGCTTCTCCAAAGCGCTTATTCCGCTCATACAGCCCAGCCAGAGCAAGCGTCAATTGACCCTTTTCTTTGGCTTTTGTCAGCTGCGTTTTCAACAGACGCTCAGCATCCGATACTTGACCATTCCGCTCAAGAGCATACGCGAGGCGCTGTGCCAGGCTATCGGATGCTTCCGTGCTCCAGATGGTCTGCAGCTCCTTGACGGCATCCGGCCAGCGATCTCTTTGCTCATAAAGCCCAACAGCTGCGAAGCGATACGTACTACGCATCGAATCGCCTGAACGCAAGGTCAACTTCGCAATTTCAGCTAATGCCTCATCGTCCTGCTTTAGGCGCATTAGTTGCTGGATGAGTGACCAGCGAGCATCATTGGATGTCGGATCAGCTGCCAGCCATTTGCGTCGCTGCGATAGCCCAGATTCGGGCGCTGGGTCGCGATCAAGGAGCGCAAGCAGCGCCTGATTCGCAGAAACAAGCTTTGGGTCTAGCTCTATGGCCGTCGCATACTGAGCCTTGGCATCAGCTTGCTTTCCTTGTTTCTCAAGCACCAGTCCGAGGGTTACATGGATGTCAGCATCTTTTGGAGCACGCTTGACCGCGCTTGTCAAAATGTCCACTGCTTTTTCAAACTGGCCATCTTGCTCTAGCGCGATGCCAAGCTCTTTTGCCGCACGGGCATCCTTTGGAAATGCACTATCAATGGCTCGAAGCTGCTCCAGATACGCCGGACGCTTGCCGAGGGTCTGGTACATCGCCGCCAGCCGATGCGCGGCATCCCAGTCACTAGGAATGGACTTGACAAGACTTACCTGTTGGACCACCGCCGCATCGCGTTGTTCGCTGCGCCACAAGGCATCGATGTAACCCATCCGCGCCCGGACATCATCCGGCCGGAGGGACAATGCTGCCTTAAATGTTTGCGCTGCCTTCGTAAACTCTGGAGCGGCAGGATAGAGGTAGCTGTAGGCCAATGTGGTCAGGTACTCAGGCTGCTTCGGTTCAAGTGCAACGGCCTTTTCGAGCTCAATTCGCGCTTGCCGAATACGCTCGGTCTCGCTCAGGGTTGGGTCTTGGAGCAGGCATCGACCGAGACCGTGACGTGCGGCTGCAATATTGGGTGCCTTCTTAAGGACTTGTTGATAAATAGCTTTGGCATCGAGGGGGGATCCAGCCATTTCTGCGGAAAGTCCCGCGTTCAAGCCCGCGCGCGTCATCGATGGACTGAGTTTATAGGCGGCTAGGTACGCCGTTCGTGCCTCGGTCAGGAGCTCCTTATCCTTCTTGTCAAAGCCAGCTGGCCTGCAATATCGCCACGCATCACCTGAAGTGCAGCCACTTTTGGAGATTT
>JAURHZ010000342.1 GCA_030833025.1 Armatimonadota bacterium | reverse complement strand
GCGCTGGGAACGCGCGCCAGCGGGTTGTCGCTCGTTTCCGGGCACACGGGTCGAGACAAGCGGGTTCAGGTGGATTCCCTGACGCCAGATGAGCTGGCTGCGGTACTTGAGAGGCTGAAGCTCATCGGTGAGTGAGTGTATTTTCATCGGTAACGACGTACGTACCATAGAGTGCTTCCATGAACGGTGAACGTAATCTCGAAACGCTTCTCAGGACGATGCAGCCCCAGCTGAAGGCTGGCAAATGGGCCTTTCGAACATCCCCAAATGGATTTGACAGCGCCACGCTCGATAAAGCGATTCTGATGTTCAAAGAGTCAGAAGGTGTGACGATTATCAGCCCGGCATCCGACGAAGAAGCACATGTGCCGGCATGGGGGATGATCACACTTTCCATCCACTCTGACCTCGAGGCGGTGGGCTTTCTCGCTGCGATCACATCGGCGCTCGCGGCGATAGACATTCCTGTAAATGCAGTGTCAGCATTCTTCCACGACCATATCTTTGTGCCGTATGAACGCCGCGAGGATGCGCTGGAGTGTTTGCGGTGTATGATGCGCGAAACCCATATCGGATAACAATTAGTAAATGTCGACCGAGACCCGCCAAACGCTTTCAAAAGACTCCAAACCCACCCTCAGGCTTTTTGACCTCACGATGATCGTTATAAGCCTCGTCATCGGCATGGGAATCTTCCGTACGCCTGCCACCGTCGCACTCAAATCGGGCAGCCTCTTTGTCTTCTATGCCGCGTGGATCGCCGGAGGCATCATCACCTATTGCGGCGCGCGCACCTTCGCCGAAATCGGCCGTCGCCTCCCCGTAACCGGTGCGTACTACCGCATCTTTTCGGAAGCCTACTCACCTGCGGTCGCATTTGCCATCAATGCTGTGACGCTTATTTCGAACTCGGTGACCATCGGGGGTGTCGCGCTGATCGGCGCCGATTACATCCATGGCGTCCTCCCAGGCGTTCCCGTAAATGCCATCGCGGCATCGTGCATTGTCGTCTTCTACATTGTTAACCTCCTCGGCCTCCGAACCAGCGCGACGACGCAAAACATCATGATTGGCATCAAGCTCATTGCCATCGCGGTGATTATTCTGTGTCTGGTGATGCTGCCAAGTGCGCCGGTTCCTAAAGCAGTAGCGGTGATCACAGAGAAGGTCACGCACTCGCCGCTCGCTGCGCTTGGGATTGCGTTGATTGCGGTTTCGTTCACCTATGGCGGCTATCAGCAGTCGATTAACTTTGGCGGTGACAGTGATGCGCAGGGCCGCCAGGTCCCTAAGGCCATCATGCTGGGGACGTTCCTCGTGATGGCGATTTACATCCTCACGAATATTGCCTACGTCCACGTCATCGGCTTTGAGGCCCTGAAGACGACGGACAATATTGCGGCCGTGGTTGCGACAGAGCTGATGGGCCCGCTTGGCGGCAAGATCCTCGCGGCGATCCTGTTTGTCTCGGTCTGCGGCGCCATCAATGTCAACTTTATGACGAATCCGCGGGTGATGACGGCGATGTGCGAGGATGGCGTGTTGCCCAAATGGTTTACGCATACCGACCGGTCGCGACATGTTGATCCGCGTGCGCTGTCGATATTTGCGGCGGGATCATTTGCAAGTGTGTTTTTCGGGAAGTCATTTGAGCACTTGCTGACATTTACGATTTTCTTGGACTGTATCGGGATGATTTTCGCGGCGGGGTCGCTCTTCGTGCTAGCGAAGCGCCTGCCGGTGACGCTGCAGCTGAAAGTGTTGACGGCGGTGTTCATCATCGGCTATGCGTTTATTGGGTTCAGTGTGTACAACGATGACCCGCAGGCGGCGATTGTTGGCACGGTATTGACAGCAGTGGTGAGTTTGCTCGGCTGGTGGATGTTGCGTTCACGACGTGGTGGCGGGCAGCAGCCGGAGGAGGTTTCGTGATGAAGCATTTGACAATGATGTTAGCGCTGGTTGCGATTCTGATTTCGTTTGCGGGCCGCGCACAGGCGCAGGTCGTGCTCGAGAAAGGGATTGAGTATTCCAACCCGGACAACCAGCATTTGCAACTCGATATGGCGCGTCCGAGTGCGGCAAGTGGGCCCCTGCCTGCGGTAATTTGTATTCACGGCGGTGGCTTCCGTGCGGGATCACGGGATGGCTACCTCGGTCTGATTCAGCAGCTTGCGGGGCGCGGGTATGTGGCGGTCACGGTGAGTTATCGGCTGGCGCCGAAGTATCCGTTTCCAGCGGCGGTCCATGATGTCAAGGCGGCGGTGCGTTGGCTGCGTGCGAATGCGGCGAAATACAATGTTGATCCGAATCGGATTGGGGTTACTGGCGGCTCGGCGGGCGGGCACCTAGCGATGTACCTTGGGGTGACGGGCAACGTGCCGAGCCTCGAGGGGGATGGCGGCAATGCTGGGGTTTCGAGCGCGGTGCAGTGTGTGGTGAATGTGTACGGCCCGAGTGACTTTACGAAGTCGTATGGCAAGAGCGTGGATGCGGCAGAGGTTCTCCCGCTCTTCCTTGGCGGGAATGTCGAGCAGCAGCGCAAGCGGCATCTGGAGGCCAGCCCGCTCTACTGGGTAACGCCAAGCGCGCCTCCGACGCTTTGTATTCACGGGACGCAGGACAAGTATGTGGCGTACGAGCAGTCGATTTGGATGGTGGATCGCCTTTTAGCGGCGGGCTGCGATGCGGAGC
>JAURHZ010000341.1 GCA_030833025.1 Armatimonadota bacterium | reverse complement strand
GGGGCTTTTTGGAGAAACCAGCCAATCAGTTCTCGCTTGGGATCCCAGACCGAGTTACCATTCCATGGCCAGGGCATCTCCCACTTATCCTTCGGAACGCCGGCTGGTAAGCTTGTCAGCTCCATCCGGAAGGTGCCATCGGGCTTTGGGATCATCGTCATCCCCGGAGGCGGCACCCCCTCTTCAAAGCTGCGGTTTTGCACCAGCTCTCCATAGAGTCCGCCATCAAAGGCATGGTTGATTTCTTCGAGAAAGATGCCGTAGAGGTTTGGAGAAACCGGCTTGCTTGGTGCACTCAGGTCGATTTGGATGCGGGCAGTCGGCTTCGTGTCTGTAGGAGCCTGTAGTCCGAGGAGTGCCAATGCAACGCACGGGAGTAGTGAGAAGGGCATTTGTATATCCTTAGTCGTTACGCAGTTCGAGCTCAGTGAGACCGCTTCGGGATTGTCCACTGTGCGTGAAGACAATCCGGAGCTTTTGGCAGGTCACGGGGCGGAAGGTGGCCGTGTTTACTGCACTGCCGGCGGGTACAAGGGGTGACTTTACCAAGTCGGCGGCTTCGCGCCATGCCACGCCATCAAAGGTTTCAATCGTGTAGCTCGCCGGTGGTTGGACACCTCCTCTGTCATCGTATATTGCAAGCTCAGCGCGTCGGACTTCCTTGGATGTGCCAAAGTCAACCTCGAACCAGTCAGTTTTGTTCGGCGAGCCGTAGCTTGTCCAGCGATTGACGGGAGTGGGTTTATAGTTGACCCGGCCATCGATGGCTTTCTCGGGCGTGCCGCCATAGACATCATGAAAGGATGCACTGGCTTTTGGAAACCCATTGCCAGTTTGGTTGAGGGCGATGTTTCCGGTGCGGGGCGGCGGGGCGATATACGGCAGCTTGCCATTCCCCCACGCTTCTACTTCTGTCAAACCGGTGAAGCCGCCAGGCGCGTGTACAAAGACCAAACGCAGTCGAGAGACCTCATGTGCATCAAATGTAAGGGCAGTAAACCGGTGGCCAGTGGGCTTGGCGACGGCGAGTATCTTCCAAGAGGTTCCATCGAGGAACTCAAGGGTTACTGTTTGCGGCGCGATGATGCCCTTGCCGTCATCAAGGAATGCAAGCTTTACGGTATCAATCACGCGTTTGGTGCCAAAGTCCACTTCCAACCAGTCGGATTTATTGGGCGACCCCTGCGTCGTCCAGCGGTTTGGTGGATGCACGGTGTAACGATAGTTGCCATCGTTTACGGCTTCCAGGGATGTCTTCGGATCGGTAAACGATGCTGTTAATCGGGGGTAGTAGTCGCCATCATTGTTGACAGCGTAGTTGAGCCGCACGGGCGGTTTGCTTGCTTTGACCATTGGCAGCCCGGGGAGCTTGGCGGTCAGTTTCCCCAACGATTGTCGTGTTGCGATGCGCTTGCCATCGGCCCAAACCTGCAAGCCCTTGCCTTTTCCGTAGTGTGTGCCATCCTTATCCCAGATGATAGTGATGTTGTGCCCGCGGTATGCGACATCTTCCAGTGCGAAGTACGCCCAATCGGCTGGGGCGAGTGGGGATAGCTCGATGGTGCTGTCATGGCGTGGGCTGAGCCCGACGAGTCCTGTGATTACAAGATCGTTGAAGCTGCTGTGGAAGTAATGCTCACTGTGGTTGTAGGCATCGTGGCCGAGGAATGATCCGTTGTCTGGATTCAGCGCTTCGGCGAGATATGGGATGCCATCCTTGCGATGTGAGATGGCAAAGATATGCAGGAGTTTTACATAGTCAGCCGCGTTGACTGCGCCTTGTTTGTAATTCTGGAGCAGATTTGCCATCGCCTTGAGTGTCTGTGCAGTGGCGTATGGCCAGGATTGCCCGCTCCACCAGCAACAGCTGGTCTTAAGGACATATTGCGGGTCGTTGCGCTCAACCGTCATCGGTCCGTAGGGCGCGAAGAAGTAGTTGGGGTCCATCAGGAACTTCCACGCGGACTCAAAGCCGGCATCGACCATCCCGAACTGCCACGGAATATAGCCATGTTCTTCGCGGCCATGAGGGCTGCCAGCATATTTGCCCGACTGGTACGTCAGGGTGTGCTTTTTGACGATGTTGCCATCGGCATCTGTTTCATCGCGCATCGACATCGGGAAGAAAAACTCGCGCTTCGGATCCCAGAGGAGCTTTTGCACATTGGCTTTTAGGGATGCTGCCTTGGTTTTATACAGCTGTGCGGTTGCGGTATCGCCAGTTCGCTCGGCTGCCCGGACGATTGCAAGGGCATCGGCGTACATATAGGCATTGAAGCCTGGGCGGTAGCCATTTGCACCGCGGAGGATGTCCTTGGTCTGGCGGCTATTGATGTTGAACTCCATGCCATCATCGTGGCCGTTTTGCCAGAAAAGGCCGACTTCGGGGACGAATTGTCGCTTTTCCCAGCCTTCATAGTTCTTTTTGATGTCGGGGAGGAGATCTGGTAGGAGGTTTTCTGCGGGGTGGATGGCATCTACGGCCGCGATGCCATCGGCAAGCCAGCAGCCATAGTTACGTGGCTGGGCCCCGGGAGTGCGGAACCAGTAACGACTGTAGTCACTGGCGTACTGGGGGTCGCGGAGCCAGCGTAGTTCGTAGAGTTGGTGGCCTACGGGGCAGCTGATGGCGCCATAGGTTCCGCTCCAGAATGGGCGGTCGATGAATTCCGTGAAGGAATAGCCGCTGTTGGGTGAGCCGTAG
>JAURHZ010000340.1 GCA_030833025.1 Armatimonadota bacterium | reverse complement strand
CATCTATAAACGAGATGGAACGCATGTCACATCCTTTGGCTCCAAAGGTCTGCGAAATGGACAGGTCATGGGGATGGGTGGCATCGATTTTGACCGCCATGGCAATATTTATGTCGTTGACAGTGTGGAACACAGAGTCGTAGTGTTTGAGCCCGTGGAAACTGTAACCGCCTAAGCAATAGAATGTCGCATGCAGCTACACATGGTCCAGTGGGACATCGTTTGGGAAAGCCCGGAACGCAACCGCAACACGATTGACAGCATCCTCGCAAATGATGACATCTGTCCAGGGGATCTGGTGGTGCTTCCGGAAACCTGTCTGACTGGGTTCACACATAACCGTGACTTTGCTGCAATGGATTCTCATGCAGATCGTGATTACTTTGCTACTGTTGCGGAGCGCCTTGGCGTCACGCTTGTCTCTGGCGTTATTGAAAATGGCCAGAATGTGGCACTCGTCCACAACCCGGCGGGAGACCTGCTTGCCCGTTATGTCAAGCAACGCCCGTTTCTGCATGGTGGTGAAGTCTGGCAAGCCGGTGATAAGCCCGTGGTTTTTGAGTGGGATGGCATCCGCGTCTCGCCATTCATTTGCTATGATCTCCGCTTCCCAGAGCTATTCAGGGCGGCCGCTGCCCGCTGGCAACCCGAATTAATGCTTGTGATTGCAAGCTGGCCAGTCGCGCGTATCCATCACTGGACACGGCTGTTGACCGCTCGTGCCATTGAAAACCAGTGCTACGTTGCTGGCATCAATCGGGTTGGTTCTGACCCTGGGTATTCCTACCCTGGGGCATCGGTTTGCCTGGACTGGAATGGCGATGCGCTCGCAGAAGCTGGTAGCGAGCTTGGAGTCACAACCGGGGTCATCAAGCCGGATGAGCTGCACGCTTACCGCACAGCTCTACCGTTTTTGCAAAGCCTGATGAACTAGCCTTTCCAAATGCGTTCGAATGTCGTCGCTACCGGCTCAAGCAGAACACTTTCCACCGGGTACCCGGGAACAGGCGTCACGCCAAACTGCAATGCCGCAAAGGCTCCAACGAGAACTGGGCAGTAATTCGCTGCCCCTGCGAAGTGGATTGACCTGCGGATGGCATCCGTAAAGCTGGTGCTCGTCTGCGTGAAGTAGAGCGCGGCCTCCAGTGTTTTAGGTGCATACCCGCCATTGGAAAGGTAATTCGAGTCGATGCTCTGCTGGGATAGCAAGGCACTGACTTGGCCCGTCGTTGCCGCCGCAGCATTCGCAATAGCATCGAGTAGCGTCGCGCCGCGCAGCATCCCACGGATAATCAATGCCGTTGCCGCACTTGCTTCACCGGCATCTGTGTGCCAATGTGTCAGCTTTGCCTCGCGCCGCGCTTCCGCTGCAACAAGGGCATCCGGAATCGCCGATGCACACCCTATCGCCGTTGCGCGGTGCGCCGTGTTCGCCCCGGCCGTCATCCCCCCAAGGAGGTGATCAACGCTCTTGGCAGCTTCTTGCGGATCAACGCCTGCGGAAATCTGGTCGAAGACCGCGCTCCACACCGGTCCGGTATCGAAGGCATCCGTGCGATACCAAGCAAGGTAGCGCTTGGTTAGCTCTGCTGTATCGAGGCTGCCTTGATCCGCGATGCTGTTGCCAAGGATCAACGCCATCCGGATAGGGCCACCGATACGGTCTCCTGTTGCTTGCCCAAGGAGTGGGTTTTTGATTTGATTTGTCATTTCTGTGTGTTCTCTTTTAGTAATCTAATCATTCCACGTAGATGTGACATCAAGGTGAATATCTTTCTTCAGAGCATCGGTTCAAACGATTCAGGTAACGTTGCTGGCAAACCTCCATCAAATTGTGTGAAAATCACGCATGGACCATCTGCTTGCCGCTCAAGATGCACTGAATCGCCGTACTTTTCTCCGTAACTCCGCGAGCTCCATTGGTATAGCGGCCCTCGGTGGCCTGATGGCTGATTACGCCAATGCAGCGCCTCCGCTAAAGCGCATTGGTGGGTTGCCATCGGTGCCGCACTTCAAGCCAAAAGCCAAGCGCATCATTTACCTCTTCCAGAGCGGTGCTCCAAGCCAGTATGAGCTCTTCGACCCTAAGCCGATGCTGGTTGACAGGCGTGGTGAAAACCTTCCTGATTCGATTCGTAAAGGCCAGCGCCTTACAGGGATGACCGCCGGGCAGGGTACATTCCCCGTCGCGCCGAGCAAGTTTGGCTTTAAGAAGTACGGCAAATCCGGGATGGAACTGAGTGAGCTCCTCCCGAATATCGGCAAGCTGGCCGACAAAATGTGTCTCATCCGCAGTATGCACACGGATGCCATTAACCACGACCCAGCGGTGACATTTCTCCAGACTGGCTCGCAGCTCGCGGGGCGCCCGAGTATTGGCGCATGGCTTGCCTATGGTCTTGGAACGCTCAATGCAGATCTGCCAAGCTATGTCGTATTGACATCCAGAGGCTCCGGCCGCCCGGATGACCAACCTCTCTACGACCGCCTCTGGGGCGCGGGCTTCCTTCCGACCCAGCATCAAGGGGTCAAATTCCGTAATGCTGCCGAGCGCGTGCTTTACCTCAGCGACCCGGATGGCGTTGCGCGCGGGACACGCCGTGGGATGCTTGATGAGCTGGCAGAGATCAACCGCAAGCGCCGCACGGTTGTGGGCGACCCCGAAATCGATACGCGTGTTGCGCAGTACGAAATGGCCTTCCGGATG
>JAURHZ010000033.1 GCA_030833025.1 Armatimonadota bacterium | reverse complement strand
ACACTGCAATGTCTGCGCTTCGTTCGCTCTGAAGGAGCAAAATTACGTCCGATCAACTCAGGGTTGCAGCCAGAGGTCGATCGGGTCAATGAATGTAAGAGGAATACGCTCGAAGGACACATTGTTCGCCGCAGGTGTCTCCTGAGAAATATCAGGAGTTGCAGGCAATGTGTTCTGAGAGATCTGACGAGGCTTTACGATATAAACGTTGTTTTCCTTGATGTAGGTCAAAGGAACTGTCGCAGCACGCATGATCAGCTTCAGCGCGTTCTCAAAAGGCTGCTCAGTAATCGTCATCGTGACAAAGCCAGCAACGTTATTGTCAATAACGTAGTTGGTAATGCCAGCCTGCTTAAAGGCCATTTCCAAGGTTGTTCGGATAGGAGCATCCTTGAGATCCAACGTAATCGAATTCGGATTTCGATCCTGTTGTGCATATGCTGCTGTAGGCGCAACTGCAACTACACCAGCCAAACCGATTCCGATTGCCAAAATACGAGTAACGTTCATATTGTCACCTCACCAAAATCCAACAACAATGCATATTCTACAACGAAGCGCCGGGTCCGCCACCACCGGATTTATTACCACGGCCACCCATGCCAGGACCACCACCCATACCAGGAGCTCCGCCACCCATTCCAGGGACGCCAGCACCCGCACCGGATCCTTGAGAGAACTGGCCTCTCAGAGCATCTGCAACTGCAGGCGCCAATCCAGAAAGCTTAACTTCAATGGATCGGCCATCATCTGCGCGCAAAACCAACGAGCGCAACGTAATCGACTCAACCGTGAGCTCACCCGATGTTGGATCACCAGATGGAACTTTCGTCCCGGGGCGAATCACCTGATGCATCACATCTCCAGAAGGATCACCTGTCTCGAGAATCGCTGTGATTGCTCCGTTGTACATCACACCAGCGATACGACGCGGCAGTGGAGGCAGCGGCCCCTTTGTCTTAAGCGGATCATCGGTTTCCTTAGGTGCTGGCGGCACATATGGAGCAGCCAAACGCCTCGGGAGTGCCAGTGTGTACGCAGGAATTTCTGGAACGACAACTTTGATGAAGGATTCAAACGGATCCTTGCGGAACCCGGACGCTACCTGCCCATCCTTGACTTCGGGTGGCTTCCCGCCACCTGCAGCTCCACCAGTTTGTCCACCAGCAGCGGTCATCGCTGCGGCACCGGCTGCCACAAGAGACTCATCGACTTTGACTGTCGATGCCGCAGTTATCCAACTATTGGATGCACCTTTGCCCGTACCACCGCCTGCAGGCTTTACACCAGCCTGTGCGTTGCCACCGGGTACTGGAGCTCCCATCGTCTGACCAGGCGTCAATCCTCCGCCAGCGCTAGGAACTTGAGCTGCAGGAGATGGCGCAGGAGTAGCCGTCGTCGCTGCTTCCTCACCACCACAGCCAGCAAGCATTAAGGCAGAACCCAGAATGCCGGCTACAAGACTGGTACGAATCATGTTTTTTGTTTCCATCGTATTGCTTTGACCCAGCATTAATCTCCGCCCTTCACTCCGTTACCGCCACCAGCAGGTGCACCAGCTCCGGACATACCACCCATTTGCGGACCACCACCGCCACGCATACCTGCGCCGCCCATCATGGAACCGGATCCGCCCATCATTCCACCGCCAAAGCCGCCACCACCAGCACCACCAGATGCCTGTGGAATAGCAACAGCCTTGGTTCGATCCCCATGGGTGTATTCAAAAACTTGAAGGTTGTATTGGCCGACAAGGTTTGGCGAATTACCAGACAGAGTCAATCCGGAGACAAGCACTAGGCGATCAAAGCGATTCCAACGCTCGACGTGCGACAAAATATTCTTGAACGTCCCCTGTACCTGAACGCCACCAGGAGTGAACACATAAAGTTCATTTAAGGATGCGTTTGGATCACTTGGTGCAGCAGGAAGTGCAAAACTTCCCTGCAACTTGGTTACAGACTTATCGCTGTCCAAAAACTTCTGCATCTTCGGGCCGAGCACACGAACCTGCTCGTTGATGAGATCCTGCCACGCAGAGTAGGTATTGGTTACATCGATGTCAGGCATGTACCGGCGCTCATAGACATTCCAGTCAGCCTTCGCCTGTGCAACCTGCTTCTCGGCATCTTTTTTCTTGCGCTCAACAGTAGTGCGTTCATCGGCTTTGGTACGCCGTGTATCACGACGCGTGCGCTCAGTATCAAGCTGCTTTTGTGCCGGATCAATCAATCCAAAATATCCACCCAAACCAAATACCAGGGCTGTTACGCCACCGATAATAAAGATTTGAGGACGAGTCAGTTTTGACATATTCTTGGTTCTCTTCCTGCCTGCAACCTAATCAACTGCCTGCGGTCCGCCGCCCTTGGAGCCAGCTGCCGCACCGCCTCCACCGCCACCCATTGGCGCTCCCATCATAGGACCGCCACCACCACGCATGCCTGCTCCGCCCATCATAGAGCCAGAACCACCCATCATGCCACCGAATGCACCACCCGCAGCTCCAGCTCCACCACCACCAGGAGGTGCCGGCGCGACGACAGGCATCACAAGATTTGCGGAAACTTGAAGTGGAAAGCCATTTGCATTTGGATCAAGTGGTGCTTCGCCAGGTAATCCCACCGTTTGCGATGACGCATTCGGCCAGCCTGGAAGAGCACTGATAGAAACCGACTTAATGTCAGGATTCGCGAACAATGTCAGATAGAACTTTCCAACATCGGAGAGATTCTGAACATATGCATTGATGGAAAGCGAATCGCCGTTTACCGCCATCGAGCTGTACTCAACCTTGCGGTATGTGTATTTCGCAACATTTCGGTAAATCTGTGGAACAAGTACGTTGTGGAACTGCACCGACTTCACAAAGTTGACTTTGTCTTGCAGTGGCTTGATTAGCGACAGCGTCGTTGTCGTCTCGGCTTCAATCGCCTCGACAGCCTTAGCATCGGAATCCGCCGCGTTGGCTTCTTCAATCATCGTGTTGACGGAAGGCACGAGATAACCAAACTGGTAGCCAAGAAGACCACCAATCACAGCAACTACGCCGGCGACGGTTCCAACAACTGCCGCTTTGGTTTTCCGCTGCTCTGCAATGTATGCAGGCATAAGGTTTATGCGAAGCACTGACATCTATTCACCTCATCCAACCGAGTCACACACATAAGACTCACCAAGACAATTACATCATCGGTCGAAACTATTCGACATTCAAGTAGAAAGTTCCTATGAACCGATTACAGCATCCCGTGATGCAAGACCCATTGCAACCGCAAACGATGACGACAATGCCGTTCTTTGCGCACCAGCAACAGATTTTGCGGTCACATTCACACTGGCAAATGTGTCTGCAACACTTGCAGGCAAACCAATTTCTTTTTCCAAGTATGCATCAAAGCCGCGGAGATTAGCACCGCCACCACAGAGCAACAAGTGATCAACTGTTTCCGTCGGATACTTAGAGCGGAAGTAATCTACTGAGCGGCGAAGTTCCATGGTGAATTCACCAAGAACAGGCAACAACGCCATAAAGACATCCTGTACACGCTGCTCAGTCGCGCTCAATGCAACCACTTCAGGGACCACAGGGGCTTCGACAACTGGCTCAGGTGTGACTTCGAACGGGTTTGTATCAACAGATTCAGCTTCAGCTGGAGCTGCAGGTGCAGTATCCCCGAACAGACTTGGAGGCAGAGGTGCAGAAATGTCAACATCCCAAGGCGATGAGATGCCATTATCAGCCACATCCCCAGGAGATCCAAACAAATCTTCCTGAGCCTGATCAACCATATCGAGGAGAACCTCTCCACGCTCGACCTTTTCGTCTTCAGCGGCATCGAGGGATAGGGACAGCTTGTCGGCCACGGCACGTGTGAAAGCATCACCGCCGAGTGGGATCGTACGTGGGAAGCGCAGTACGCCATCACGGTAGATACCGACCTCGGTACCAGAGGCGCCGATGTTGATCACAACGGTTGTCTTAGACTTCAGACCTGTCTTAGACAGGTCTAACAAGGCACGTCCAATTGCAAGCGGTTCGACATCGACAATAACTGCCTCTAAACCTGCGAGCTTCAGCGCCTCGAGATGCCCGGAGACCATGTCACGCTGAGCGACAGCGATAAGAACTTCCATCTGTGCGTTTGGATCAGCATCAGCGACCGGATCGTCGATTTTCTGGTATGCCATTTCGACATCAGATGCAGCGAACGGGATGTATTGCTCGATTTGCCACTTCATCGTGTCCGCGAGCTCACCCGTCGACATTTTGGGAACTTCAACCACACGGACAACCATGCCGGCGGTTCCACCGACGGCAACAACCGCCTTGCGGGAACGAATTCCGTTTTTGGCAATCATCTGCTTCAAGAACTGGCCCATGCTCTTGGGGTCCTGAATAACACCTTGAACAACCAGACCTTCCGGCGTGCGCTCACGCGCAAGGCCAGTCACCTTCAGGTTGGTACCTGAACCTGTGACCTCCACAAGCTTTACAGCATGTGTCCCGATATCCACTCCAACAAACGCGCCACCTGTTGGGCGGTACGTTTTTACCGGTGCGGGACGGGGACTTGCCTTTTTCGTTGCTACTGCTCCACCAGACTTCGCCACTGTGCGTGCCCTCTTTTCGGTTGTCCTGCGACAAATGCCAATGCGCGCCATTCTAGCACGTGCGCATTTTCATTGTCAATGCGTATTGTTATTATCCGGGGTTGCGGTACGACGCTCACCCAGCCTCCACCGATGCCGTACCTTCTCGTAAAAAGTCATCCCAGTACCTTTTACAAGGACCAATCCATGTCGGTTTTTTCGGATGAAAACCCTTCCATCCACAGGTATAGCCATGGTCACCTGTCCATCTATCGTTGCATCCACAACTCCGCGTCCACCGCTTGGAACTGATATCCGGACGACACCCTCCATAGGGATTACAAGGCTGCGTGCACTCAGCGTGTGTGCTGCGATTGGTGTAATCAAAATGGCTTGGACGTCCGGGTGCATCAATGGACCTCCAGCGGACAGTGCATACCCGGTGCTACCCGTCGGGCTAGCAACCACAACACCATCGGCTGCATAGCCTGCAACAAGGTCATTATCGACGTGGACATCGAGGTCGACTAACCGCCTGGATGAACAAGCAACAACGACATCATTTACGGCAGGAGACGCCGAGATGACCTTACCCTCACATTCGACCGATGCGTACAACATCGCCCGTGTATGGACCTCCAATGCCCCCTCGAGGGCACTGGCGACGTGCGACCATACCTGAGTACTGTCAGATTCCGTGATAAATCCAAATCTTCCGACATGGATTGGTAGAATCGGAACTCCAGTAGACGCATACATTCTTGCGGCGGCGAGCAATGTGCCATCTCCACCGAAGACGACGAGCATCAACGCACCTTCAGTCGAGACTGGTTTATCTGGAGCTGCAATACGAACATCCACTCGATGCCGCTCAAGCTCAGTGCGGACTCGAATCAGTGCATCCGAAGCCGCTACCTTGTCCTGATTGGCAAGGAGTATCACAAAGGGCATGTGGATTCTCTCAGCCTACGGCTTCGGCGTACCGGTGGTTGATTTACCGAAGCGTGCCAGATTTGCCTTCGCATCGGCATCCGATGGATTTGCTTTCAGCGCAGCCTTATACGATGCAATCGCATCGTTAATTTGCCCACGGCGCTCGTAGAGGACGCCAAGGTTGTTCCACGCCACTGCGTTGCCTGGTTCACGTCCTGTGGCATCCTTGAGCGCTGTCAATGCCGAATCGAGCTGATCTTGCTTCATCAACAGCGTTGCCATCGCAACCAGTGGGGCCGCACTTTTTGGCTGAATCGTTCCCAGTTGACGATACAAGCCGATCGCTTCCGCTGAGCGGCCAGAATTCGCGAGGACTGGCGCTAGAAGCTGACGACTAACGACATCAGTCGCATCAAGTGCAACAGCCTTGCGGAGCGCTCCGATTTCAACAGATGACTCAGCGGTCTTGCGTGCGGCAAGGGCCACATTACGCCACTTTGGTGCTGACTTCGGATCCTGATCAGCTGCAATCTGGAACTTAGCCAAAGCCTCTGGGTATCTACCAAGTGAATACAGAACAGTCCCAATGTTTTGTGCCGTATCTGCATGCTTGGGATCAATCTGTGCCGCAAGTTCAAACGCTGCAAGGGCATCTGCTAGGCGGTTCAGCCGAACCAGCATCACACCCTGGTTGTAACGTGCGGATGCATCCGATTTGAGGCTAGCCGGCGCATCTGGTGCTGCATAAATGTCTGCAATAACACCATAGGCCGCCTGCGCTTCGTCATCCCGTTTTGCAGTAGTGGCAGCTTGAGCCTGAACAAGGAGTGCATCGATGTTGCGAGGCTCGATAGCGATTGCTTTCGAGGATGCTGCAAGTGCCAATGTTGCTCTACCCGCCTTCAGTTCGAGCTGCGCAACCGACACCCAGCCAGCGGTGAGCTTGGGGTTGATTGTAATGGCTCGCTTACAGCTTGACAGTGCATCGGCGTCCTGACCGCGCCGCATATATGCGAGTCCAAGATTGAGATGCGCTGCGGCATCTGCAGGTTTCAACTCAACAACACGTCGGAATGCAATCAGCGCCTTTGCGTAATCTCCTTGCCGATATGCGGCAAAGCCAAGACCGGTATAGGCTTCACTCGCAGATGGATTGATTTTCACAGCCTGTTCAAACAGCTGTTGAATCCGGGATTGCTGAGCAGGTGACTTTGTCGGCAGTCCTTGGAGTGCGTTTGCCAGATTCGTAGCGATATCTGCCGACCCTGGCTTCAGTGTAATGGCTCGCTCGAGGATCGGAACTGCTTTCTCAGAATCTCCCGCACGGAGAAACAAAAACCCCAACCATCCGAGTGCATCGCCATTCTTAGGCTCGACGGCAACAACCTTTTCCATTAACGTGAGTGCAGTTGCACTGTCACCCTTTGCATAGGCTGTCCTTGCACGTTGGAAGAGTTCAGAAGGCGATGTCGTCGCGTCGGCTTGAAAACCGATAGCAAGATGCACCGCAGCGATTGTCATCAAAAGAGCCATTTACGTCCCTCGCTACCGCCAGACGAATACAGACACTATCATCAGGATTCGCGGAATAGGTCCCGATCTCGGCCAAGATACCCACGCATGCGGATGACAGCCTGTGTATGCAGCTGATAGACACGGCTTTCGGACACGGTAAGCACCTTGCCGATTTCCTTGAATGTCAGGCCTTCATAATAATACAAAGCAATCACGAGGCGCTCACGATCAGGAAGTCGATCGATAGAGATGCCAAGCTGGCGAACGCGCTCCCGCATTTCCACTTCATCGGTTGGCCCAGCTGCGGTATCTGGCAGGATGTCTCCAACGTGAAGCGATTCGCCATCCCCGCCGGAGCCCACAAGTATGTCTTCGAGGGATGTAACCGCTCCGCGGCCAACATCGGAGACGATACGTGCATACTCCTCGGTGGAGATACCCATTCGGTCAGCAATCTGTTCTTCAGATGCCGCGTGTCCAAGCTCGCGCTCAAGTTCGACCATCGTCCGGCTGAGGTTACGGCTTCGCTCTCGCACCGAGCGTGGCACCCAGTCATCCTCACGGAGGCTCTCGAGAATCGCACCACGAATCAGTGCAATCGCATAGGTTTCAAACTTGACCTGTCTGCCACTGTCAAACTGATCCACGGCTTTAATCAGGCCCATCGACCCTGCGGTTATCAGGTCATCCCTGTCCATATTAGGAGGGAGATTTGCAACGACACGTCCAGCTGTGATTTTCACAAGGTAGGTGTAGTTATCGATAATCGCGCCTCGTGCACGCTGGTCGCCACGATTTTTGAATCGGCTCCAAAGGTCTTCTAATGCACGGGGTGTCAACACAGGGCAATTGTCCTAAAAGGTGGGTGCTTATGCACCTCAACGGTTAGCATTATACACATTCAGCAGAAAATGCCCGTAATAATGCGGGCTTATTCGTTCTGGAATGCAACATCAGATGAGAAACAAAGCAGAAATATGCGTAATGCCGAGTCAGTTGACTCGGCATTACGTGTAGGCCTATTGGCAAGCCTCGCAGACCTCGCCGTTTAGCATCGCCTGAATACTGCATGCAGCTTTCTCATCCGGCGTAAAGACCTTAAGCTCTTCAGCCTGCCCCTCGCCGCTCTGGTTACGCTTTACTGCTACGGTTGCCTTCTCAATGTTGCTTGCACCAAGTGTTCGGAGGTAATAGGTTGTCTTGAGACCTGTTCTCCACGCCCTACGGTACATATGCGACAGAGCCTTCATATCCGGGGAACCGAGGAAGAGGTTGACAGATTGGGACTGGTCAATCCACTTCTGGCGCCTCGCTGCAGCATCGATCACATATTCATACGGAATCTGGAATGCTGTGCGGTAGCGTTCCTTGATGGTCTCAGGTACTCCCTCAACGCTTTCAAGGTCACCATCAAAGTACTTGAGGTCATCAATCACCTTGGCCGTCCAAAGCCCCAGTGACTTCAAGTCCTTTACCAGGAATGGATTCAGCACCACGAAGTCACCGCTTAGGTTGCTCTTGACAAAGAGGTTCTTGTACATCGGTTCAATACATGGACTGGTACCCATAATATTTGCGATTGTCGCGGTCGGCGCAATTGCAAGGACGTTTGAATTTCGCATCCCCTGGCTAGCGATTTTCTCCCTCAATGGTGCCCAGTCAAGCTTTCCACCACGTGTGACATCGATGGTTTCGCCGCGCTCACGCTCAAGAATTTCAAGCGTATCAGCAGGCATCAGGCCTCGATCCCACTTGCTACCCTTGTATGTGCTATAGGTTCCACGCTCCGCGGCAAGGTCGCTGCTCGCCTCATATGCATAGTACGCAATCGCTTCCATCACTTCATCGTTGAACTCAACGGCTTCATCGGATGCAAAAGCGATCCCCCGCTTGTATAGCGCATATTGCAGGCCCATCACTCCGAGACCGATAGGCCGATGCCGAAGATTGGAGCGCTTTGCTGCATCTGTAGGGTAGTAGTTGATATCGATGACATTGTCGAGCGCACGCACAGCGACACGGATTGTTTCCCGGAGCTTTGCATGGTCGAGGGAGCCATCCGCGAGGAGGTGATTATCGAGAATCACCGACCCGAGGTTACAGACCGCCGTTTCCTCATCGGATGTATTGAGTGTAATTTCAGTACAGAGGTTGCTGCTATGAATCACGCCAACGTGATCCTGCGGGCTGCGCAAGTTACATGGATCCTTGAATGTAATCCATGGGTGACCCGTTTCGAAAATCATCTTAAGCATGGATTTCCAAAGCTCAAGCGCTTCTATTTTCCGGCCAAAAATCTCACCACGGGCTGCGGATGCTTCGTATTCCTCATAGCGCTTGGCGAATGCAGCACCATAGAGATCGTGGAGGTCAGGGACATCGGATGACCGGAACAACGTCCAGCTCCCACGCGCTTCCATGCGTTGCATGAACAAGTCAGGAATCCAGTTTGCTGTATTCATGTCATGCGTACGGCGGCGGTCATCGCCGGTGTTCTTACGCAGCTCAAGGAAGTCGATGATGTCGTTATGCCAAACCTCGAGGTATGCGCATCCAGAGCCGGCCCGCTTCCCGCCCTGATTCACCGCGACCAGCTGGTCGTTGTGCATTTTGAGGAAGGGAATTACACCTTGGCTTTCGCCATTTGTGCCCTGGATGTATCCACCGGTACCACGAACAGCCGTCCATGATCCGCCAAGACCACCTGCCCACTTAGACAGGAAGGCATTCTCAGCGATGCCGCGAATCATAATCGACTCGATGGAGTCATCCACCTTGTAGAGGTAGCACGAGCTCAGCTGCGAGCGAAGCGTTCCCGAGTTGAAGAGCGTAGGCGTGGACGAACAGAAGCG
The DNA here is from genome assembly GCA_030833025.1 of Armatimonadota bacterium. GTDB lineage: Bacteria > Armatimonadota > Armatimonadia > Armatimonadales > Armatimonadaceae > CAIRTT01. The sequence goes on along the minus strand of JAURHZ010000033.1, from coordinate 4,033 downwards.
ACGGCTCTTGTACATATTGTAGAGCTCAATCACTCGCTCTTCGCGCTGTACTGGTTCTTCGCGGAAAAGGCCCATCGCAACACGCATCCAGAAAAGCTGTGGCGTCTCGATGCGGCGCTTACGGTTGCCTGTCTTATCGGTGATGAGATACCTATCGTAAAGCGTTTGGAGACCTAGGTAATCAAAGTCGAGGTCTGCCGATGGGTCCAGCGCCATCGCAAGGCGCTCTAAGTCGTAGTTCAGAACATCCTTTGCAAGACGTCCGATTTCCACCATCCGCTCCAGCGATGGCTTGAGCGCCTTCGCATGGGCAGACTGAAGCCCTGAAACACCATCCCTGACGATGTCCCAGCCAAGGCTTTCCTCATACATAAAGGACAGCAAAATGCGACCAGCAAACTTGGCATAATCTGCATCACGCTCCATCAATGCCTTGGCGTTGAGGATAATCGTCTTTTCAAGGTCACTGCGGGAGATATCCGGGCGCACCGAGCGAAGCAGCTCAGCCTCTATCTCAGCCGATCCAAGCGCGAGATCCAAACCAATACGCGCAAACTCAATTCTCGCCCGAAGGTCTTCGCCATCCCAGAAAACAAGCGAGCCATCGGGTTCCATCACGGAAAGCAACGAAACCTGCGCATTGTCCCCGCTTGCCAGCATCGCCTGTTCCTGTGCACGCAGCAGCGCTCGCTGCGCTCGGTAGACGATGTAATGCTCGGCAACCTTCATATGCCCGGAAAGAATGAGTTCTTCCTGGACGAGGTCTTGTACGGTTTCGATAGAAACATACGAGCGTCCAAGCGTCCGGACTCGGTGCGTTACCTTTTCGGAAATTTCGATGGCTTGCTCGGAGTCGAGCTGGAGACTTAGAAAGGCCTTACGAACGGCGATTTCAATCTTGTCGGCATTCCATGGAACGACTTGGCCGTTTCGACGAATCAGGCGAAGGTCAGCAACGACTCCACGGCCAAATGGCAACGTCGCACGCTGCATCACCAAGCTCTTGGCAACATCGAATGAGCCGCGCTCGATTAATACCGCTTCCGTCAACACCGAGAGATCATATTCCGACAGTCGGATTTGCTGTGTTTCGTGCGCAACGGATGCGATTCTCTCGGCCACGCCGCGGGCAACACCCGTGACGAACTCCCGGTTTGCGATGGTATCTACATCGAGGCCACGGGCAACATAAACATTTGCCAGTGCATCCCCAACCAGCTGCGCAACCCGCCCAAGACTTACTCCGCCATCGGCGCCCTCGCCGACAACCTTGACATGGCCGGCATCGGTGATCTCTTGCGCAATGCTGAGGTGCGTCGCCCAATTAATCTGAGGCCGTCCATTAGACTCGACGACTTTTTTGACTTCGAGGTCACGCAATATCTCAGGGAGATTCGATTTTGTTGCCATACTCACCACAACTCCAGAAAACCCGGGCAGATTACCCGTCAAACTCTAACTCTGCTGTTTTCACCAAACCGGAAAGGCTTGGTCTTATAAATCGTCGTCATCAACGCTGCTGAGCGAGCTTGACTTCTGATACTCCGTGACACGTCCTTCGAAGAAGTTCTGCTCCTTGCGGATATCCATTAGTTCGGCAAGCCACGGAAGTGGATTAACCAATCCTGGGTGCAGCGGATCAAGGCCTACGCCTTCAAGGCGGCGGTCTGCGATGTAGTCGATATACGTCTCGAACTCTTCCGATGAAAGGCCAAGTGCCGCTACTGGTAGGCAGTCACGGATGAACTCTTTCTCAAGTGCGACGGCTTCCTTCATCAGGTCTGTCAGTTCCTGCTTGAAGCCAACCGTCCACAGCTCATGATTTTCTTGAATCAAGGCAATGAAGAGGTTGCGGAACACTTCAATGTGGTTGGATTCATCACGGAGCGTGTAGCGGAACATCATCCCGATACCTGGGAACTTTCCTTGACGATACAAAGAAAGCATCATCCCGAACAGACCGTAGAACTGAGTCCCTTCCATGCACTGCCCAAAGACAAAAATGTTCTTCGCGAGGAGCTTTTGGTTTTCCTGTATGGACAAATCGATATCGCGGCGCAGCGACTTCGAAATGCGGCTGACGAACTCATTCTTCTTCTTGATCGTCGGGATGTCCTCGAACATCGCCTCGCACTCGTGAGGGTTCAGACCAAGGGAGGAGATCATGTAGAGGAGGCTGTCCGCATGGATGTTTTCCTCATGCGCATGACGACCAAGGACGAGCTTAATCTCACTAGCGGTAACCAGCTCGCGGACAACGTGCTGGATGTTATCTCCGACGATTCCTTCGGCTGCACTGAAGTAGCCAACAGCCATGCGCAGAATCCAGCGGTCGATCTCCGACAATGCTGATTCTGAACGCCACTGTTCGATATCACGCTGCATCGGGATATCTTCCGGTTCCCAGTGGTTTGCCTTCATCTTGCGATAGATTTCGTACGCCCACTGGTACTTAAGCGGCAACAGATTGAACGTCATCGTTTCCCGACCATTAATTACACGCTTCGCCTGAAGAGCCTCTTCAGCCTTGGCCTCATCCAGCTCAAAAATCTTAGCTCCGAGCTCAACCCTGGTGGTCTTGTTCTTCGTCGGGATCGTCGTCATCTACAGCACTTCCTATCAACAACTACCAAATGGCGCATCTACGTCACAATCAATATCTAGTTATGGAATCGCTATCCAGCCCCTAGATGTTGTGTACGCATTGGGCGTGTTCGGGATTATAGGCGGTGGATGGTCTGCAAATCAAGCCATCTGGATGTATTTAATACACCTAAAATGCACCCAAAGATTGGGGGATTTCACCTGTCATCTTGTACAAGGGAATCGATGTCAAATTGCGGCATCGAGAAACCTTAATAAAGTGATTTGTCAATACGGCAGCCTGGTATTTTTACGTAATTCGGCGACGAATTAATGTGTCCCCAATGGCCACCAATGCCCCTTCGCAGCCCCCCATTGATTAAGGCAAAAAGCCCACCGAATTGACTTCAGTGGGCTGCATCGCGAACGGAAAGGTAAACCTATGCGTTTGCGTCCAGAGGCATCGTTTCCGCCCAGTTAAGCCCCGTCTTGACATCCACATCGAGGTTGACCGACAGCTTCGCTGCACCTTCCATACATAGACGGACATGGCCGGCAAGGTCTTGCGCCGCAGCAGCATCCACTTCGAATAAAAGTTCATCATGGACCTGAAGGAGCAGCGTCGCTGGCAAATGGGATGTCTTTAGCATTTGCGCGGTGTCGATCATCGCCCGTTTCATGATGTCAGCGCTTGAGCCTTGAATAGGCATATTCGCCGCAGCACGCTCCGCTGCCTGGCGGAACTGGAAGACACGGCTGTTGATGTCTGGAATCCAGCGCCGGCGGCCATCAAGAGTTTGCACGTACCCGTGCTCGCGGGCAAACGCAATTGTTGTATCGAGCCACGTCCTAACGGCTGGGAAGCGCTCGAAGTAGCCGGCCTTCAGCGCCTTTGCTTCGCCACTTGTCATTTTGAGCTGACGTCCAAGTGCAAAGTCCGAAATACCGTAAAGCACGGCGTAGTTCACCGTCTTCGCCGCTCGGCGCATATCCTTCGTGACATCCGCAGGCTCGACGCCGTAGACCTTGCTGGCCGTGTAGACGTGGATGTCCTCTCCAGACCAGAACGCCGCGCGCAGCTCTTCATCCTCAGCCACATGTGCAAAGATTCGGAGCTCAATCTGGGAGTAGTCAGCGCTTAGCAACACTTTGCCCGCGGGGGCGACGAAGGCCTTGCGGAGTGCACGGCCAACTTCGGTGCGGATCGGGATGTTCTGTAAATTTGGATTACTTGAGCTCAGGCGGCCTGTTGCAGCCACTGTCTGATGCAGTGTTGTATGGATACGACCATCCGCGCGTACCTGCTCAGGCAGGGAGTCCGCATAGGTACTCTTAAGCTTGGTCAGTTCACGATACGACAATATATTTGCGACAATCGGATAGTTTGGCGCCAGCTCCTCAAGGACATCGGCGTCGGTTGAATATCCCGTCTTTGTCTTCTTACCGCTGG
>JAURHZ010000339.1 GCA_030833025.1 Armatimonadota bacterium | reverse complement strand
TCTTCCATAGATAACTAAACGAAATTAAAACAACGATTACTACACTTTCAGTAAGAAAAAAAGAGGACCGAACGAAACGTTCAGTCCTCTTTACAAAAGCTACACGCGACTAGTCACGTGCCCAGAACATCTCGCCTGGTTTCTCCGAAACATTCGCTCTCTTCAACACATCAAGGGCTTTGTGAAGACCTTCGCCGGTTGTTTGTGTGACATCTTCATGTTCGATCGAGAGAACATAATCGTAATCAAAGATTCGGATGGTGCTAATAAAGTCTTTCCACCACTTCTCATCGTGGCCATAGCCGACGCTGCGGAATACCCAGCTACGTCCCTTGATGTCGCCATAACTCTTGGTGTCAAGGTTTCCGTTGCGCGCAGAGTTTTGCGGGTCGATGAGTGTGTCCTTGGCGTGGCAATGGAACAGGGCTCCAGCTTCGGCAATCTCACGAACGGCAACAAGTGGGTCAATCCCCTGCCACCAAAGGTGTGATGGGTCAAAGTTTGCACCAATGTTGGTTCCTGCGATCGTACGCAGCTTTAATAGAGTGTCGTTGTTGTAGACGATAAAGCCGGGATGCATTTCAATCGCAAATCGTACGCCGTGTTGAGCCAAAAATGCGTTCTGCGCCTTCCAATACTTCTTCGCTACACGCCACTGATATTCAAGAATGTCGCGGTATTCATCCGGCCACGCACATGTCACCCAGTTTGGCATCTTGCCTCTTGGTGAATCGCCTGGACATCCAGAAAAACCATTTACCGTAGCTTGCGGCATGATGCCGTCCTTGTGGAGCTGCTCTGCGAGCAATACAGCATTTACAAAGACTTCATGATGCTCACTTGCAATCGCTTTGTCAGGATGCAATGGGTTTCCATGAACGGATATGGCGCTAATGATGAGCCCGCGCGATGCTACTGCATCTACCAACTTCTTGCGAGCAACTTCATCAGTAACCAGAGCTGCTGGCCCACCGTATTGATCGAGGTGCGCAGATCCGGGATAAGCGCCTCCACCCAGCTCTACAGACTCGATTCCGGCAGCGGCAATCAGATCCAGAGCTTCTTCAAACGGCTTGTCGTGGAAGAGAGCTGTAAAAATACCAATCTTCATAGGTTATCCTCTGTAACAGGTCTAGTTGACCCGCGAAACGTACCGTCATTGTACGACTGGATTGTCGAGAATCCTGCCGAGAAAGCGTAAGTTCTGATGACAACAGGGCGATTTTAATATCCAGTTACTTATTAAGTTGACGGTTTACAGAGTAACCGCCGCAGCAAATGTTGAATCATCTGTCACAAGAGTAGGCGAACGGTTTTCGAACCGATAGCCGGCTAAAGCTACGATGTGATTACCTTCTCTAATAGCATCCGTGCTATCTGGCTTGCCCCATCGCTTGCTAAAGAGGGCGCTACATCGCGTAAAGCAACACACGGGAAATCCAGTGAAGCGAGTTGACTGTAGTCAGCACTTGAAAAGTTTCCCATTTCTTCGGCGTAGCGTATGAGGACATCATCCTCCGCAAAACCATCACGCGGGATGCAGCACCAATGCGTGCCGTTCGCCAAGCATTCCGTCACGATTCCATATCCGGGCTTTGCAACGACTACATCAACCGACCGCACCAGATCTGGATGACTTACAGCTCCAAACTCAAGTTGAAGGACATTCGGAGGCAAGTCACTTAGAGCTGGACCAATGCGAATGAACAAAGTGTCACTAAACTGCACTGCGTTGTTCCAGCCGATTTCAGTCCCCCAACGTCCAGCATCGATGTAAATCAACCGTTGATAGCGATTCTCTGGATTCAGGACCTGACGAATATCTTTTCCCAGTTTGGCAACAGCGTCCACGGCAACCGAATTCGTTGCCCATTCCATTCCTGTTTGGAACGCAGGGATGAGGGTGTTCGTTGCTAGCTTGTATTGCTTGAGAAGATCTGGAATTTCTCCTGCCATAGATGCCATTTGCTGGTAGATTTCAACCCACGTAAAGTTCGCAACAAGAACAGATGGAACATTTAGTTGGGCCGCAAATGCAAGTGGCTCAGGAGCAATGTCCGTTACGATTAGGTCGAAGGGTATACCCTGATTGAGAAGGCGCAGCTGTTCAAGACGCAGCTGAAAACCAGTCTTGAACTGACGAAAAGCAGCAACGGTTGCAGCTTCATCAATCTTCAGAGTTCCCTGTTGAATGCATCCGATGTCTGCTTGAAAATGGACATGGTCTACCGCAAGGTTTCCCCAAAACCAATTTGGAGTAGTTGCAAAGAGCGTCACCGCAGCGTGTGATTCGAGCTTCTCTAATATTGTTCGCGTCCGTGCGGCATGTCCAAATCCATGGGAGCTGACAAAGTACGCGATACGCGGACACCTACTCGGCAAGGGCTTCACCGGTACCTCTAGGGTCGCTTGACATCGTCACGCCACCAGTTCTGTTCCATGACCCCGCATGGACATCCCCTAGGGACCGCACAGCAGTCTCGTAGCCCATTGCACTCAATAACGCCCGTGCAGAAGACAGGCTCCTTTCGAGCTGAAGGACTTCAGGTTTCCATTGATGGTGAAAACGTGGCGCCGCCACAGCGTCATGCACGCTCACGCCAAAGTAAGCAGCCTGCAAGACGGTGTGCAGGACAGAGTTGATGATGGTTGGTCCCCCAGGAGAACCCGTCGCGATACGTATCTGTCCACTGTCATCAACGACAATCGTAGGTGTCATGCTCGAGAGAGGCCGCTT
>JAURHZ010000338.1 GCA_030833025.1 Armatimonadota bacterium | reverse complement strand
AGCTCACTGAGCTCGACTCCATGGAAGCGCAGTAGCTTGATCGCAGCGGTAGATGCCTTGGGAACAGCATACATCGATGGTACTTTTGCCGTACCAGTGGTCGCCCAGCGATCATAGGTCGGCAGGACAACTGTCTTCCATTTCGTAGGCGCCTTTGTATGGTCGATGCGCGTTCCAGTAGGAACATCTTCGAGGTCAACCTTTTCTTTCCCACGTGCAGCCATCTCAAACGCGATACCTGCTTCCGGACCTCGGTAAGCATCTGCAGCAACAATCGACTTGCGAATTTGCCGACGGTCCTCCGTAAGTCTATTCAGTGTCGCAAGGACAAATTGATAGGTCGACTCGACGCGAAAACGGAAGGGCAAAAAGCTCACGGCTTCGGATAGGATACCGATACGGTTACGCAGCCCAGCGTAGTTGGTGACGTAGCGGCCCTCGTAGCCGAATGTTGCCCAAATTGTTTCCCCACCCCGCCGTTCCGCATTTCCGTAGTCGAAGAGTTCCCATTTGTGGGTCTTCCGCACCTGTTTACGAACACTTGGGAGCAATACATCGCGTTGATAACGCAGCACAGCCGGGTCGGTATCTGGATGCGTGGCAGGTCCGTAAGTCAGGTGAAAGCCATGACGAGTGCCGTTTGTTGTATGTAGGTCGAAGACGACATCTGGATCCCAGGCACCATAGACTTCCTTAAGGACTCCGCGCATTTCAGGGGACTCTGCTTTAATGCAGTCACGGTTAAGGTCAAGTCCCATTCCGTTATGGCGCTCGCCAACACGTGCCGGGCCATCCTGATGTGGGCGATTAAGTAGTCCATCGCCAAACTTATCGTTTCCATCCGCGTTATAGATAGGGGCGATAACCAATGTAGCAGCGTCAAGAATGCGCGTCGGGTCTGCCTTCAATAGGTCCCGAACGAGCATCAGAATCGCTTCTTTGCCTTCGACTTCACCCGCGTGGATATTGGCTTGGATATAGACCACAAGGTGATCGCCGCTTGCGTGAGCCTGTGTGCCATTCGAGAATCCTGGTTTGGAAACGATTAGGAGAGGAACATCGCGCCCCTCAGTGCTACGGCACAGCGTTGTACGCTTTACATGTGGATATTGGCGCACAAGGGCATCACACAAGGAAGTGACATCTGCATATGTCGATGTCTCAGCATAATTGGTGGCTTCGGCACGAGTCTGGAGCGCAGTCTGCATGCCCGTAGTTTAGCACCGACCGGCAGGTATTGTTACCGGGTCCCCGCGTGAATCACTTTGTCGTAGACGCAGAAGGAATCGGCTTTTCCGGGTTGAGCTTGAGAAAGTCATCAATAGCAGCCCACACCACCAATCCCACTGCAAGTACAAGAAGCGCCCACCATGGTGATATGTTGGTCTCCGCCCGTTTTTTACGCCGCTTCCCACCCATAAACTCTGCACCCTCAGGAGTTTGATGTGGCCCTTATATCACTTTAATGTTCTATTAATGTGGATTAGTAAGCATAAGATACATAATTTCAGCCCAGCACATGCTGTCGAACATTTGGCTCGTCCTATGACTCCACGACCAATACTTATGGCTCGGAGTGTTCCAACAGAAAACGACCACGCACGCCAGTTAGCCTGTCACGCACTGTCGAGAACATCACTGAAATATCTTCCAATCCTGTAACAAGGGCTTCATGCACAAAGCGGATGATAAGGCCATCGTTGTCCGGGTCATCCTGGTAAAGCACCTTGATTCCCGGAAAGTCACGTTGAATGTCAGCAGCAAGCGCCAGTGACGTGGGCAAATTTTCCAGCCATATCGGTAGTTCAGTGGCTATTGAAAGGGCAAGCACATCCGGATTTGGTGTAGCAGTCACCAATACGCCTAGGATGGAAAAACTGTCGTGTTTTGTTGACCCGAGATTAGGATTTGTGGCGAAATGATCGCGCCATCGGAGAAACATTTCGCTCATGGTGCACTCGATCGGATATTCGTAAAATGCCAAAGGCCATGTTCTGGCATGCGAGCTTGTTTGTCGAGAAGAGCGATTGCCTCATCCAACAGCAATGATGCACCAATGACCCAAAGGGAATCATCTTCGGCATTCGATTGCCAGAGGCGTTCTACCACGAGTTGAACATTCTGAGGCGTAATGATCCATCGAACCCCGGGGCTGGCCTTTCCAACCGCGTATAGTAGCTCTTGGAGCGCGCGATCACCTTTTAAGTAGCCGGAAAGACATAGACATGCGGTCTGCGTGAGCACCGAATCATCAGCCGTTGCTGTGACCGAGTATTTGCCTGCCGGTGTATCCAGGAGGAGGTTTTCCTCACGCCCCTGCCAACACGAAATGTTACTGGAGATAAGAGCCATCTCCAGCTGTGCTAAACGACCGCCATTACGCAGACTTGCGGACAATCACGGCGCACCACTCGCCTTCATCTGGGCTCGACAGCAATGTATGTCCACGCTGCTCAAGGGCATCGATGACATCCTGACGTCGCTCGTGGATAATCCCACTCGTCACAAGCGTTCCCCCGGGAACCAATGATGCGGTAAGTGCATCGGCCATCCCGATGATGACGTCCGGGAGGATATTCGCGACAACGATGTCGAACGGGCCGGCAGGTGGCTCTTCGGCAACATGGACATCGATTCCGCTTGTCACATGGTTGCGCTCAAGATTATCGAGCGAGACCTTGACAGCCACGGGGTCATTATCGGTTGCGACAACGCTGGCAGCTCCGAGGAGATATGCCCCAAGCGCTAGAATGCCCGATCCTG
>JAURHZ010000337.1 GCA_030833025.1 Armatimonadota bacterium | reverse complement strand
TTTGCCGTAACCGCACCAATCGGAGACTGTATAAACCCGGGCGCTGGGCGAACTTGATTACCAGTGATCATCCACAGACCACTCGTCGCACCCACCCAGACTGTGCCATTGGCATCGATACAAATGCTATGACTACTACCAACCGCATCCGCGCCATCCGGCTTTACCCATGCTGCACGCACCAAAACACGTGGACCTACTTTGGTCGCAACCCAGGGCTGCCCCGCTTTGTCGAGGACAATCGCACGGACATCGTTTTCATCCGCGCTCGGAAGTGGCCATGCCTCGTGGTACTCCTGCCAAAATGGAGTGTCCAACATCGGAACAGTCTTTGTGTTTGTGGTCATGAACGTCATACAGCTCCATCTTGCCAAACCGGTAATCACACCTACTGGCGCTACTTTGAAAGAGTTTTATTAATGCGGATGAAGTGGTCGGCCATTTTTACTGGGAAAGGTGTCCCCGGAAACACAGGTTTGGTCGGCATATGACACCGTATACAGTCCGCCGCCGGGTTGACTTTGCAGACCTTCTCCGGCGCACTGTGGCACTGGACACAGGCTTTGATATAGCCCGCTTCATCCTTGGATGCATCCTCATGCGGGTTATGACACGTCACGCAGCTGAGCTTGTCATTGCTCTTAATAAAACACTTGCTCTTTGACAGACCATACGGCTGAAAACGGTTGGTTGCCTGTTGCGACAGCTTGTCGAGCTTGCTCACCGCCGCAGGCGTCCGGTGGCACTTCCCACACGTGTCATTAATGACCTGTCCACCCTTATCCGTGAACTTGTTCAGCAGCAGCCCACGGGTTTTGTCCCCGGCTTGCATCGCCTTCGCGTGCGCCGCACCCGCCCCGTGACACGACTCACACCCAACGCCGAAGAAACGCGGCTCTGGAATTAAGCTGGTATCAGGCCGAGGCACCGAGTGACACCCGATACAGCGGACCGCATCATCTACGCCGTGCGTCTGCCCAATCGTCTTGTTGCTAAAATCTTCCTGCCCCGGCGTTACCCGAAAACACTTCTCACTCGGGAACCAAGACTGGCGAATCTCGACGCTTCCGCCGGGGTGAACCGCTAGAAATGTCATCCCCGTCTTGCCACTCCCCAGCACTAAATCGATGGGAATCGGGACAGGCTGGCCCGTGTCCTTGTTCGGCGCTTCGATAACGAGCTGGCCCTGATCATAAGTCACATTGCCGCCATTGGGGACCTGCCCCTCAGGTGGTGCGAGCGGGCCAAGGACATCTGTAAAGCCCTCGTAAAGCGTCTTCATATGCCGCGACCCGTGATGCTTTTTGAACTCACCTGGGTGGCAGGGCTGACAGGCATCGTTGCCAATGTAGCCATCCGATGTCGTTGCGGCAGCCAGCTTTTCCTGACTCCACGCGGCAGCCGCTGCATTGCTCTTGTCGATACGCGGGGCACACGCCGCGACCGCCAGCACAATGGCGGGCAAAACCATACAAATGACAAGGCGTATCCGGGACATCATTTCCGCCGAGTATACCGCCGCAAGGTTATCGACATCGTGTGGATGAAACCTTCAGAACCGAATAGACTTCAGGTATTGACTGGCGAAATGCCATCCTCCAAACTCAGATCACTTGATTCATCAGCGGAGAAAACCGTGTACCTTGCAAAAAGCCTTTCCCTATTTCTCGTTAGCACAGCGATAAGTATCGCGATGCCCGTGCTTGCCCAGCAAGCCCCAAATCTAAATGCGTACCGTGCGCCCGCAGGCAATCGTGTCGCACAAGTCAACCCGGGCGGAGAGACCATCCTCCCAAATGGCCGCATCGTTGCACCGCTAGGGGAACGTCACTATTCCGCTGCTTCGAACCTCTTTGACATCACGCTTTCCCCGAATGGCAAGGCCATCGTGGGACACACCGAAGGCGGGATGACAATCTGGCAGCGCAACACCCGCGGTGCTATCCCGATATCGATGTCCACTAAGGGCTTTGGCCTCTCAGGTACCTTCACACATGGCGGGGCACAGTACATTGCATCCAATGGAGATGCTGGCAATGGAATCTCCGTCTACGATGCCACTTCCTGGGATCTACCCGGCATCAAAGCCACGCCCGAACGGCCATTTATGGAAGTCGACCAGGCTCCGTTATTCACCATCAAAGCCGATAAGGAAGCCTACATTCAGGACATCGTCCTCGCACCGGATGGCCATACTGTCTACGCCCTCGATATCGCCCGGCAGCGCGTGGTGGTTTTCGATCTCACAAAGCGCAGCGTTATCGCCGATATCCCTGCCGGACGTGAGCCTTTCGCACTTGCACTCACAAAAGATGGCAGCCGCCTCTTTGTAGCCAACATCGGCATTTTCAACTATTCGCTCGTCCCCGATCCAAAGCCCGGGACGCCCTTCAGCAAGCGTGGCCTCCGTGTTCCACCATTTGGTTTTCCAAGCGAAGAAGCGACCAAAGGCCTGGAAACCGAAGGACGCTTTGTAAATGGTCTTGGGTCCGCACGCGTCCCGGATGCACAATCTGTTTGGGCATACGATGTCCGTAATCCAGCAAAGCCAACCATTACGGGCAAGGCAAAGACAGGAATTCTGATTCACGCGCCTGCGGATGCCGGGAAGTCTGTCGGGGGCAGCGCGCCAAGCGCACTCCTCGTTAGCGGCAACACCCTCTGGGTCGCAAATGCTAACAATGACACGGTCCAAGGCTTTGATGTCCGTACCCTCAAAGTCACAAAGACGATCAAACTCACCCCGACAAAAGCCCTCTCGCGC
>JAURHZ010000336.1 GCA_030833025.1 Armatimonadota bacterium | reverse complement strand
TGTAGCGAGTCCCTTTTGTTACTGGCGTAACTTCATGGAGGGTGTAGCTTGGGAAAGCCACCAGCTTGCCTTGCACCAGTTCGAGATCAATAGGAGCCGAGCTTTTATGAAGCAATAGTCGCCCACCCTCAAACTCTTCGCTTGGGTTGAGTTGAATTGACACCGATACTTTGCGCGTGGCAATCCCGAACCCATTGTCAACGTGCTGTCTGTAGTGACCGCTCGGCGCTTCGTACTTGGTGAACTGCAAGCCTTCGATCATTCCGTAAAGATCAAAGCCAAAGAACTGTTGGTTCAACGACATGACTGCCCCAGCAATTCGCTCAAATATCCACCCCATATCTGCGCTGGGACTAATCCATGAAACATGGCTGTCCCTTATGTTGATGTCAGTTTTATCCGCACTGGTAGTGGATGCAACAATAGTGGGCAAGGCGTTTCCAATCTCAATGATCTTCTCGCACTCGACCTTGCTGAACAACTTATCCCAGTACGCCCACTCCTGCACCTGGACTTTCTGATAAGGCCATGCGACTACGGCGGGGTATTTATTTTTATTTTTTTTAGTCATTTCAATCCCTAAAGATTTTGCGCAATTCATCGTGCAGGGCACGGGCTTGCTTGATGCTCAAGTGATTAAGCAAAGTCTCGGCATCCCATGCACTGTTGATCTGTGGTGCTTCAGGTGTTTTAACTGCGGCAGGTTTGGAGGCTTTGGCGGCGGCAACAACGGGGCCGTATGAATTACGGGATGTGGCTACCTTCACGTTCTTTAGGGTTCGGGAATGTGGTAGGGGAATGTATTCACGCACCACTGCAGTCAGTCGTTCGTTGTCATCACGCATGACAAGCCGAGCGCGAACCATCTGCCCCAGCAAAGAGCTCACGGATTTGTATTTGTGGCCATCAGCCAACATCTTTTCCATCACAGTGGAGGCAGCTACGCCCGGATTGTCACGGATGAAATTGAATGTGCAACGGGTCACGTTGCTGGTAAAGCGTTTGTCTTTTTTCTCAACTTGCATAGGTTTCTCCTGTTGCGTCTCTGTGGGTTTTGCTTGGGCTTTCTGAATTGCGCTCTCCAGCGCAGTTTTGATGTCTGGCATATCTTTCTCCTGCTTCTGCGCCTCCATGAGAAGGCGTCCTTTTTCCATCAATTCCAACGCTTGCAAAGCGCCGGGGCTAAGTGGTTGTGGTGGCTTGGCATCCGGAAGGGGCAGTCCGTGTAAACGTTTCTCCAAGGTATCCGATGTCAAAATCTCAGAGTCCTTTACACCGGGCAAGCGTTTGAATGCCGCCTGATGTCGTCTGTGCTTCTTACGCGCTGGCATTGCTTCTCCTTGTTTACTTCTCTCCGGCGTTGGCCAATGCGTGTTCAGTGATCTCACGCACCGTCCTCACCACGTCTTCTAAATCTGCTTTGCTGGCGTACTTCTTATGGAGCAACCCATAGATGTCGAGCAAAGCCGCGAACGCATCATCTGCGTGGATGGCCCTTCGGCATTTCTCAGTGTCCTGCGGATAATTGAACTCGAGAACGGCTTTCATAAGCATCCTTGTTTAAACGTAATAACAGGCGGGCCTTGCGCCAAGTTCTGCGGACATCCGTGCTGGCGGAATCTTTCCACTTGAACTTGGGATCGGTCGCGCTTCGCAGCGGCTCAACCCTCGTCATCATCTGGTTGTTCAGCTTCTCTGAGGTCCATAAAATGTTTTGCATCTCGTTTCTCCGTTATCCAAAAATTTGCACTGTTGAGTGACATGCCAAGCTCGAGCATTTCCTCGGTGGTTCGGCATCTGCGGTCTGAGCCATGCTTGCCAACGCGGTGTTTGTCAAAGGCATGGTTACTGTTGAAATATTGTTTACAGCCTTGGCACTGGTTACGCATTCCCGTTAGCTTCATGCTTTGCCTCCTCGTGAATGAGATGCTTTGACACCTCTGCATCCACCAGTTCGGCGAAAGACAAGCCGGAAGGAAAGCGCATCTGCGCCGCCTGAATATCTCCAACCACCGAAATGGCTTTCTGCAGTCCCGAGTTGAATCCGCTGGTGTACGGATTGCCAGAGGCCAGACGGGCATCGAGCGCCTCCCTGACGATTTGACTCATCGGAGAGCGGGTGGACTTAGAAAACTTTTTCAGGCGGATGATGTCCTTGGGGGACAGGTACGTCATGAATGGTTTGTAGTTTGCGGTTGACATTTAGGTTTCCATTAAAACGGGTCATCAGGCCAGCGGAAGGACTCATACTCTTTGACCAGATCGTCAAACAGTTGCTTCGCCACTTCGTTGCCATGTAGTTCGGTGCGGCTTTCAATGCCGCATCGTTTACACAACTCGACCGCAGCCTCTGTTTCGTTGTCCACTTCCATGAAGTCGTGGAACTTTTGTTCACGGCAGATCATCCCTGCCTTCTGAACCCTGTTGTTGTACTGAGTAGCGGACTCGTCATCTTGAATCCGCACCAGAGCACAACCGTATCGCGCCCCAACAAAGTCCCGCAGAATTTCTTCTGGGCATTCATCGGGGTGGATTGCCAGCGTCAAGACAAAACCTGTGCGGTCTTGTTTCAACGCTACCTTTCGTGCTTCAAACTGAAGTGCCACGCTGGTGCTCCAGATCAGAAGGGGATGTCGTCATCGAGGTTGTCCTCTTGACGGGTTTCCTGACGGGAGTAGCCACCGCTCTTTTGCTCAGGCACAAAGCGGTCAACGTTGATGGACAGGTAGGTCTTGCCGTCTTTGCCGACCTTCTTCCAGCCAGC
>JAURHZ010000335.1 GCA_030833025.1 Armatimonadota bacterium | reverse complement strand
ATACTCGGTAAGAGGGGGCTGAGGTGGATTCCACTTTTGCCATAAGGAACAAATGGTTTGAGTGCAGGGAGAATTGGATGCCTATTAGCTCCAGCCGTCATCGTAGAGAGGCGGACCTTGGACCGAACCGATGCTGGCAGCTCATCCCCACGCATTTTTTGCAAGTGTGGCTTGTGGTCATAGAGGTCAACATGACTCGGAGCGCCGCCTTGCCAAAGAATAATTAGACGCTTGGCTTTGATGGGTAGAGTCGTGATTGGCTTTGCTTTCTGAGCGGCTGCGTCATCCGTAAGGAGGCACGAGAGCGCAAGCGTACCAGCCGCTCCGAGTGTCCCAGTGAGAAGCGACCGCCGAGTGAGGCCACTAAAGCCAGAGTCATGGGCTTCAAGCGTCGGGATAATGGGGTTTTCTGGCTGCTGAGTGTTATTCACGGGTGATTGCCTCATCCAAGTTGAGCATCGCAAGGGAAACCTGTGTCAGGGCTGCGATTTGCAGTCGGTTGCCTATTGGGCCTGGAGCACTACCGGCTGACAAAATCGCATCGACATCTTTCGTATGTGCCCCGTAATACTTGATAGCTGTCGCAGCCAACTTTTGCATTGTTTGATGCTCCTTGCGAGTGAGAGGACGACCCAATGTAGTCAAGCCCATATCAGCGAT
This sequence comes from Armatimonadota bacterium, assembly GCA_030833025.1. Classification (GTDB taxonomy): domain Bacteria; phylum Armatimonadota; class Armatimonadia; order Armatimonadales; family Armatimonadaceae; genus CAIRTT01. Next base: position 2,105 of record JAURHZ010000335.1, on the reverse strand, counting down.
TGATGATTCGACTGTGCCATTCCACGCAAGCGCATTCGTAGCAAGAACCCTTGCAGCTTCGACCCACGTGATGTCATTCATCATCGTTAGTGCATGCAGTGGTGTGCTTGTCCGGCTCGCGTTCACCGTACATTGCTGGCGGCTAGCCGAGTCGAACATGTTTCCAGGGGCAGCGGTACGGCGCCAGAAGGTGTAAATGCTTCGACGGTACAAATCTGCGCCAGTGCTCTGTGGGTAAGAAAAATCGCGTTCGTTGGTGATGGCAAGGCCATCCCAAATGCCAGCGGGCCGGTATGGGTAAACGGGCTTTCCACCGATGGTTCGGTTGATTAAGCCACTTACACTGAGGGCTACATCACGTAGTAAAAGACTTGGAACACGAAGACGATTCTGACGAGAATAGAGGCGATTTGCCGGATCCTTTTTGAGATGGACTGGAAGGACATCTGATTTTTGCCGATAGGTATGGCTCATCACAATCAGCTTGTGAATCCGCTTGACATCCCAGTCCCATGAAAACTCGGTCGCCAGCCAGTCTAGTAGCTCGGGGTGGCTAGGCGGTTCTCCAAGTGTGCCAAAGTTTTCACTTGTTTTACTTAGCCCTGTGCCAAAGAACAGCTGCCAATAGCGATTGATTTGAACCCGCGCAGTGAGCGGATTATCAGTACGGATAAGCCACTTTGCGAAGTCGAGGCGGTTGGAAATCCGTGTACTTCCAAAGAGAGCAGGGACTGCCGGAGCTACCGCTTCACCGGGCTGTAGGTATTCGCCACGCTCAAGGATACGCGTCTGTCTTGGCTGCGCATCCGACATTACCATCACCTTTGGAAACGCCGCACGTATCGCCGCTATTTCCTTACCAATCGCAGCCACCTGATTGCGGATATTGCTAAAGTCAGCTGCCTGAAGCATCGGGAGAACGGCAGGTTGAAGTGCCTTGATGTTTGCATCAGATAACTCCCGGCCTGTTGCAGCCTGTTGGAGTAATGCTGTCTGCTCGGGCGAGATGAGTGGTTTTCTTAGCTCAAATGCCACACCGCCGATGCCAGCGCCGTTGACTACCTGAATAACTAGGCGGTGATCACCTGGCTCCAGAATCGATGTAAACGCCTCCTGGCCCAAGGTTGCACCACGCTGGACGGCATTGCTAATCTTTATGTCACCATCAAGCCACACACGGATTCCATCATCCGAGCCAAAGCGGAACTCAACCGCAATCGGGGATGTCACTTTCAGCGTGCGCATCAGGTAAATGCTGGCATTGTTCTTGTCTGAAATCTGCGGGAGGTTGACGGATTGTTTTCCATCAATATCGAGGTCAAGTGGTTCAAACGCAACACCGGTTGGTAATGGCTGGTCGAACGCGGTTTGGAAGGATGTTCCGGTAGTTACTGGACTAGCCATCCAATTTGAACGAGTTATCGTCGTTAGGGGAGCTTCGAGTGCCTTACTGATAGAACTTGATTCCGCTGCGATGGCCTTACGCATCGAAGCATCAAAGGTACGCTGCAATGATTGCTGATGCGCTTCTAGGCGTGCAATCTTTTCCTTTTCAGCGGGTGTCGCATAGGTGACCGTTGGATCAGCGATACGGTACTGGCCGCCCCCGGGAGGTATGCCTGTTTCAGGGACGTTGTTGAACAGCGCCATAAAGCTGTAGTAATCCTTTTGTGTGAAAGGATCATACTTATGGTCATGGCACTGGGCACATGCGAGTGAAATCCCCAAAAATGTAGTTGCTGTGGTGTTTACCCGATCAAACAGGTTGACATTTCGCTGCTCTTCAGGAATCGCTCCACCTTCGCCGTTTAGCAAATGGTTACGGTTGAAGCCGGTCGCAACCCGCTGGGTATCGGTGGCGCCGGGGAGCAAATCTCCAGCAAGCTGCTCCGTTGCAAACTGATCAAACGGCATGTTTGCATTCAGCGCATTTACGACCCAGTCGCGCCATGCATATTGATGCGTATCTCCATCTTGCTGAAAACCATTCGAATCGGCGTAGCGGGCTGCATCCAGCCACGGGAGGGCCATCCGCTCACCGTAATGCGGGCTAGCCAAAAGTCGGTCAACTACCTTTTCATAGGCATTTGTAGACGTGTCGTTTA